>JBFLKR010000194.1:0-2650 GCA_040883295.1 Acidimicrobiia bacterium | reverse complement strand
TGGAAGACGAGCAGCACGAAGAAGCCGACCGAGGCCGTGATGATGACCTGCTGGTCGCCGGCGGTGACCCCCTCGTCGATGCCGTAGCGGACCACGAGCGGCCCGGCGAGGCGGATCATCGTCGCCGCCAGGGTGATCCCCGCCGCGGCGAGGAACCGCCACCGCAGGTCGCCCGACTCCCGGGCGGCCCGACGCAGGATGCCCCTGGTCGACTCGACCTGGTGTTCGGCGCCACCGAAGCGGGCGTACACCTAGGCCACCCCCCCGCCGACGGCCGCCGTCTCCGCCAGCACCTCGGCATAGCGGGGCACCTCGGCCAGCAGGCGCTCGTGGGGGCCGACCGCCTGGACGCGTCCCTCGTCGAGGAACACGACCTCGTCGGCGAGGGCGAGCGTCGCCGGTCGGTGGGCGATGATGATCGTCGTCCGGCCCGCCATCACGGTGGCCAGCGAGTCACGGATCTCCTGCTCGGTGGCGGCGTCGACCGACGACATGGCGTCGTCGAGGATGAGCACTCGCGGGTCGCGCATGACCGCCCTGGCCAGGGCAATTCGCTGTCGCTGGCCACCCGAGAGCGAGAAGCCGCGTTCGCCGACCACGGTGTCGTAGCCGTCGGGCAGTTCGGCGATGAACTCGTCGGCCCGGGCGAGTCGGGCGGCGAGGCGTACCTGCTCGTCGGTGGCGTCGGGGGCGCCGAAGGCGATGTTGTCCCGCACCGAGGCCGAGAAGAGGAATGGCTCCTCGAAGGCCACGGCGACCGACGACCGGAGTTCGTCGAGCGACAGCTGGTGGATGGGGGTGCCGTCGAGGCGGATCTCGCCGGTGGTCGGGTCGTAGAAGCGGGGGAGGAGGTAGGCGACCGTCGACTTGCCCGAGCCGGTCGAGCCCACGAGGGCGACGCTGCGGCCCGGCTCGACGGCGAGTTGGAAGTCGTCGAGCACCGAGGGACCGTCGGGGTAGGCGAACGACACGTGGTCGAAGCAGACGCGACCCCGTCCGGGCGGCAGTGGGCTGGGGGTCCGGGGATCGGTGATCTCCGGGGCGGTCCGGAGCAGGTCGCGGATTCGCAGGGCGGCCGCCGATGCCCGGGGGAGCTCGGCGAGGAAGAACCCGGTGATCCGGAGCGGGAAGTTCAGCACCACCATGTACTCGGTGAACGCCACGAAGTCGCCGAGGGTGAGCACGCCGTCGGCGACCCGGAGACCGCCGATGAGGAGCACGAGGCCGGTGGCGATCGCGGGCAGCGCCTCGAAGATGGGCACGTGGATGGCCCGCTGGCCGACGAGGCTCATCGCCCGGTCGAAGATGCGGTCCGAGGTCGCCGCCACCCTGGCGACCTCCTGCTCCTCCTGGCCGTAGGACTTCACGACCCGGATGCCCGACACCGCCTCCTCCACGTCGGTGGACAGGTCGGCGAGTGACTGTTGTACCTCGAAGGAGATCGAGAGGACCTGCCCGGCGTAGCGGCGGGCCACCGCCAACAGGGCCGGGATGGCGAGGGCGGTGATCGCGCCCAGCAGCGGGTCGAGGATGATGAGCACCACCGCCACCGACACGAGCAGCGCCAGGTTCGCCACCGTGATCGGCAGCATCGCCAACACGATTCGGAACTGGTTGAGGTCGGTCGATGCCCGGGCCATCAGCTCGCCGGTCGACGTCCGATCGTGGAACGCGAACGCCAGTCGCTGCACGTGCTCGAAGATCCGGTTCCGGAGGTCGGTCTCGGCGCGGTAGGAGAGTCGGAAGGCGAAGTAGCGGCGGCCGCCGATCCCGAGTGCCCGGGCGACGCCCGCCACCAGCACCAGGCCGACGAGGGGGGCGAGCAGGTCGCGGTTCCCGCCGATGATGGCGTCGTCGACGACGAGCTTCGTCAGGTACGGGCCGACGATGACCATCGCCATCCACAGCAGGGCGGCGAGGATCGACAGGACGAGCTCGGTCCGGTACTGGCGGACGACCCGCCCGATGAACCGGAGCCCGAGCCCGATCGCGCCGCGTTCGGATTCGGTCGGTGTCATACCCGGGACGCATCCTCACGGTTTGCGAGCGTTACCGAGAACGAGGCCGCCGTGATGAGGACGTAGGCGATGACGTAGAGCCAGAGCAGCACGAGGGCGACGCCACCGAGCAGCGCGAAGGTGGCCGACTCCCCGAAGACGTCGAACTGCGTTGCGAGACCGAACCCGAGCGAAGCGAGGACGATGCCGACGGCGGACACCAGCGTGGCGGTCCAGGTGCCGGGGAGGGGCTCGGGCGGGCCCCATCGGAAGAGGGCGTAGAGGAAGACCAACAGCAGGAGCCCCGCGAGCGGCTGGGCGGCGACCTCCACGACCTCTGCCACGCCGTCGATGTCGATCCGCCGGAGGAAGTCCACGATCGCGTCGCCGAGGACGAGGGTCAGGACCATGGCGACGAGGGTCAACACGAGGCCTGCCGAGCCGGCATAGCCGACGGCGCGGATGTGGATCCACGGTCGGTCGTCGTCGATGCCCTCGATCTCGTCGAGCGCTTCCACGATGGTGATGGTGGCCCGGCTCCCCGACCACAGGGCCACCACGAGGCTGATGACGGCGGTGGTGATGGTGGCGTCGCCGAGGGACGATTGGACGCCCTCCAGCAGGTCGATGATGAAGGTCGCGATCTGGCCCGG
>JBFLKR010000193.1:0-3762 GCA_040883295.1 Acidimicrobiia bacterium | reverse complement strand
GGTCTCTTTTATCTTGACCACCGGGGTCCTCCCCCCTAGTTGTGGGGGGGGGGGGGGGGGGCCGACCCCCCCCCCCCACGATGGGTCAGGGGATCAGCTGTCCGGCCAGCTGTCCTCGATGGTCTGGGTCGCCTCCTCGGCGGTCTTGTCGCCGTTGACGGCGGCCGTGGCCTCCGTCCAGAAGGTGCCGGCACCGACGGCCGACGGCATCAGGTCGGATCCGTCGAATCGAGCGACGTCGGCCGACTGGAGGATGTCCAGCAGCGACAACTCGAACTCGTTGTACACCTCGGGGTCCTGCCCCTCGGCGGCCGACAGGTAGCCGGACGTGCCGCCCTGGGTCGCCGACTGGGAGCGCTGGCGCTCCTGGGCGAACTCGGGGCCGGCCAGCCACTCCATGAAGTCCATGACCTCGGGGCGGTCGTTGAACGCCACGGCGACGACGCCGGCCGACAGCACGGGCTTCTCGGTCCCGTCACCGGGGAAGTAGAAGACCTCGATGCGCTCGGGGTCCTCGCCGGGGCCGATCGGGTAGCCGCTCGTGAAGAACGAGGCGAAGAAGTTCGCCTGCCGGTGCATCCAGCACTGGTCCTCTTCGAGGGGGACGGCATTGGCGGAGAACGACGTCGTGGCGATCGAGCCACCGTCGGCGTACACCGCGCCGTCCTTGTTCCACAGGTCGAGCACCGTCTGCCAGACCTCGACCACCCGCTCGTCGTTGAACGGGATCTCGTGGGCGACCCACTGGTCGTAGACCTCGGCACCGTGGAATCGGAGCATGAGGTCCTCCACCCAGTCGGTGAAGGCCCAGCCGGTGGCGGTGCCGGACTCGATGCCGACACACCACGGGGTCTCGCCGTCGGCGATCATCTGGTCGGTCAACTCCACGAGCGCGTCGAACGTCTCGGGCACCTCGTAGCCGGCCTCGGCGAAGCGCTCGGGCTTGTACCAGACGAGCGACTTCAGGTCGGTCTTGACCGTCACGCCGTACTGCTCGCCATCGACCACGCCGAAGTCGGCGTACGGGCCGTAGGCGTCCTGGTTGACCTGGGCCACGCTGTCGGGCAGCTGCACGATGTTGCCGTTGCGGGCGAAGTCGGCGACCTTGCCCGGCTGCGGGATGAACGCCACGTCCGGCTCGGTGCCGGCCTCGATGGCGATGTTGATCAGGTCGGACAGGTTGCGGGAGCCCGTGAAGGACACCTCGACGCCGGTCGCTTCTCGATAGACACCGAAGGCGGCCAGGTTGCCGCCGGCCTCGGCGGGCGAGGTCTCCGACCCCTGCACCGAGATGAACCCGGTGTCGTCGCCGCCGCCGGCGTCGCCGCCGTCGGCCTCGGTCGTGTCCGTGCCGCCATCGCCGTCGCCTTCGTCACCGGTGTCCTCGCCCGCGCAAGCGGCGAGGACCATGGCGAAGACCGCAAAGAGCGCCACGAGGTGAAGCCATCGTGATCTCATGTTGGTTTCTCTCCTCCGTTTGGTCGTCCCGGCCATTGAGGCCCGGGTCGCTCCTCCAGCACCTCTCACAATGCTGAAAGCGCTTACACCCTACGCGACAAATGTCGGGGGTGTGAACGCTTCATCACGAATCGGGCGCGCGGCCGGTCGTCTCGCGCACGACGAGGCCCACCTCGATCACCTCGTCGATGGGTCCGCCACCCTCGACGACCCGGGAGAGCACCCGACGGGCGGCGAGGGCACCGAGGTCGGCGACGCTCTGGCGGACGGTGGTGAGACCGGAGACCCTGGCGAGGTCGTGGTCGTCGAAGCCGACCACCGACAGGTCGCCGGGCACGTCGATGCCGTGTCGCCGGGCAGCGGCCAGGAACCCGAGGGCCATCTCGTCGGAGAGGCAGAAGACGGCCGTGGGGCGTTCGGGCATGGCCATGATCTCGGCGAACGCCTCCACGCCTCCCTGCACGGAGAATCCCCCGTCGGCGGTCGCCACGGGTTCGAGGTCGTGCTCCGCGAGACCCTCGCGGAACCCGTCCCGCCGCTCGAACGAGGCGCTGAACGCCATGGCGAGGTCCGGGTCGCCGTCCACGAGGCCGATCCGACGGTGGCCGAGGTTGGCGAGATGGTGGGCGACGGCGGCGGCGGCCTCCCGGTTGGCGACGGTGATGGAGTCGAATCCGGGCGCCCGCGAGCCGAGCGTGACGAGGGGCAGACCGAGCGCCACGGCCGGCTCCACCTCCTCCTCCTCGAGGTTGACGTCGACGAGGATCACGCCGTCGACCCGGCCTCGCACCGCCATGAGGGCGTCGACCACGCCGGTCGGTGTCTCCCGCGTCGCGGCCCGGAGCAACAGGTCGAAGCCTCGCCGGCTCAGGACCGACTCGACGCCGGCGAGGATGCCGCCCACGTACCAGGAGTGGAAACCGGGTCCCAGCACGGCGACGGTCTGGGTGGAACCCGCCGCCAATCGGCTGGCGGCCGGATCGGGCCGGTAGTGCAGCGACTCGGCCGCCGCCATGACGCGTTGGCGGGTGACCGGGGAGACGTTGGGCAGACCGCGCAGCGCCCGGCTCACCGTGGCGAGCGAGACCCCTGCCTCGCGCGCGACATCGTCGATGGTTGCCCGTCCCACGTCACGACTGTAAGCGCTTTCATCGCCCCCGGTCAACGCCGATCGGCGTCACTGGCCCGTGAAGGATGCCTTCCGCTTCTCGACGAAGGCGGCCACGCCCTCCTTGGCGTCGTCGGTGAAGAACAGGCCGACGAAGGCCTGTCGCTCGATCTCCATCGCCTCGTCGATCGGCCGGCCCCACCCCTCGGTGATGGCGTGCTTGGCCGCCGCGATCGCCTTGGTCGGCCCCGCCGCCAGCTCGGCGGCCCAGGCGGTGGCGGCATCGAGGAGCTCGTCGTCGGCGACGACCCGGTCGACGATGCCGAGCTCGAGCGCCTCGTCGGCGGGGACGTGGCGGCCCGTGTAGTTCAGCTCTCGGCTCTTCTGGAGGCCGATGAGGCGGGTGAGCCGCTGGGTGCCCCCGGCGCCCGGGATGAGACCGAGGTTGATCTCGGGCTGGCCGACCTTGGCGCCCTCGCCGGCGATCCGGAAGTCGGCCCCCATCGAGAGCTCGAGGCCACCGCCGAGCGCATAGCCCTTGATGGCGGCGATGAACGGCTTCGGCGCCGTCTCCATCGATCGGATCGCCGCCACCAGGTGCTCGGCGGGATCGACCTCGGCCGCCTCGCCGGCGGAGTGGGCGGCGTGGGCCTCGGAGAACCCCTTGATGTCGGCACCGGCGGCGAAGTGCGGGTCGCCCCAGATCACGGCGGCCCGCACCGTCTCGTCGTCGGCGGCGCGGCGGATCGCGTCCCCGATCTCGGCGCTGAACGACTCGGAGAGGGCGTTGACCGGGGGACGGTTGAGGCGGATGACGGCGACGGCGCCGTCCTGGCTGTACTCGACGAGCGACATGGGTGGTTCCTCCGCGGGTGTGGGCGGAGGGGGAACCTACGCATTCTCGGTACTGAGTACCGAGAACCGGGCCCGGAGGGCCCTACGACGCGTCGACGGCCACGACGCCGGGGACGCGGTCCTTGAGAATGCGCTCGATGCCGGCCTTGACCGTCATGAGCGACAGCGGGCACCCGCCGCAGGCACCCACCATCTCGAGGGAGACGACACCGTCCTCCACCCCGGTGAGCACGAGGTCGCCGCCGTCGGCCTGGAGGGCGGGGCGGATGTACTCGAGGGTCTCGTCGAGCAGTTCGAGATCGACCTCGGTGGCGGTGGTCTCGGTGGTCTCGCTCATCTCT
>JBFLKR010000192.1:0-14202 GCA_040883295.1 Acidimicrobiia bacterium | reverse complement strand
CGGGTGCCCGCCTCCTCGAGCTCGGGGCCGGCGTCGGCTACACCTCGCGGTGGTTCGCCGACCGGGGCCTCGACGTGCTCGCCACGGACCTGTCGCCGGTGCACGTCGAGTACTGCCGGGCCAAGGGGCTCGAGGCCCGAGTGGCCGACATGCTGGACCTCGACTTCGCCGACGGCAGCTTCGACGCCGTGTGGGCGGCGAGCTGCCACATGCACGTCCCAAGTGACCGACTGTCGGGCATGCTCGGGTCGATCGCCCGCATCCTCACGCCCGACGGCCTCTTCTGGACGGGGACCTGGGGCGCCGAGACGGGAAGCGAGGGCATCTGGGAGGACGACCAGCTGCGCCCGAAGCGCTTCTATTCGATCCGCACCGATGACCAGTTGCTGGCGGCACTCCGTGCCCACTTCGAGGTCCTCACCTTCGAGGCGACCCGACCCGAGCCCGAGTTCGACTGGCACTACCAGATGGCGCTGGCGACGCCGTTGGGAAAGCACTGAGTTCCGAGCACCGGGTGCTCAGTTCTCCACCAGCGGGCGCCTCAGGACCAGGAAGTAGAGGACGCCGTCCTCGTTGCCCAGGAGCGGGCCGGGCACCATCTCCACGAGTTGCCAGCCCTCGTTGCCGACGCGGTCGAGGGCCTGCTGGAGTTTGCGGGCGTCCCGCTGGGATTGCCGCTCGGACGCCCGGTCGGGGAGCCGGTGGGTGATGACGAGGTGCTCCCATCGGGTCATGGGTGGGAACCTATGCGGAGCCGCCGGGTTTGGCCGGCGCCGTCGGTGGGCAGGGTGGGGGCCCGCAACTCCGAGGAACTCGACATGGGCTACGAACCGTTCACGGGCGGGGGCCGCGCCCCCGACGGCGCCAACCTGCCGGACCCCGGCGACTCGGGCGGCGACCTCGCCGACCTCATCGCCGCCGTCCGCGACTCGGCCGCCGGTCTCGACCGGGGCGCCGAGCTGGTCGAGGGGGAGGAGGCCGGCGTCCTGGCCGACCTGGCCGAGCGGCGCCGCTCGGCGGCCGCGACCCTCGCCACCGCCATCGCCGACGTCGCCCCCACCCAGGCGGTGGCCACCTCCGGCGACCTGATCGAGACCCTGCGCCGCGGCTGGATGGAGGTCGAGGGTGCCCTCGCTGCCGGTGACGACGTGATCGCCACCGCAACGGCCCAGGACCGACGGGTCGCCGAGCTCCTCGGTGCGGCAACCGACCACGGCCTGCCGGCGGACATCGAGGCGGTGGTGCGGCGCACCCACCTCGAGGTCCTCGACGCCATCGAGCGATTGGAGGAGTTGCTCGACTGAGGCGCCGACCCGCTCCCGCGGCGGGCCGAGCACATCTACGCTGGACGCGTCATGAGGCGGGTCGAGAAGAAGCTCTTCCGGATCAACGACGAGCTTGCGGCGCTGGCCGAGGAAGAGCGCCGTCTGGCCGCCGAGCTCGCCGAGCACGAGCGCCTCCACCACGATGCCCGGCTCGACGCCGTCGATGGGTCCGCCGACGATCGGGCCGCCTTCAAGGAGATCGAGGCCGACCTGCCGCGGTTCCAGCGGGCCCTCTCGCAGGTACGCCAGCGACAGGGCGAACTGGCCGAGCAGCGGGCCCGGTTGCTCGCCAAGCTCGGCTGACCGGCGCCTACCCTCGCCCCGTGCCGACCCTCGCGCTCCTCGATGGCCACAGCCTCGCCTACCGGGCCTTCTACGCCCTCCCCGAGGACCTGCGTACCTCCTCCGGCCAACAGACCAACGCGGCATACGGGTTCGCCCGCATGCTCACCAAGCTGCTCGCCGACGAGCGGCCCGAGAAGCTCGCCGTCGCCTGGGACGTCGGCCGGGAGACGTTCCGCACCGAGGCCTACCCCGACTACAAGGCCCAGCGGGAGAAGTCCCCGGACACCTTCACCAGCCAGTTGCCGCTCATCGACGAGCTCCTGGACCGGATGGGCATCACCCAACTGCGGGCCGAGGGCTACGAGGCCGACGACGTCATCGCCTCGCTCGCCCGCCAGGCGTCCGATGCCGGCTGGGACGTCCTCATCGTCACGGGCGATCGCGACGCCTTCCAACTGGTCGACGACCACGTCAAGGTGCTCTACACCCGTCGGGGCATCAGCGACACCGTGCTCGCCGACGCCGCCTGGGTGGAGGAGAAGTACGGCATCCCCCCGTCGGCCTACCTCGACTTCGCCGCCCTGCGGGGTGACACCTCCGACAACCTGCCCGGGGTGCCCGGGGTGGGGGAGAAGACCGCCGCCAAGCTCGTCGGGTCCTACGGCGACCTCGAGGGGATCCTCGCCCACGTCGACGAGCAGACCCCGAAGCTGTCGGAGAACCTCGCCGCCAACCGAGACCAGGTGCTCCTCAACAAGCAGCTGATGGCGATGGTCACCGACCTCGAGGTGCCGGACCCAGCCGGACTCGACTGGACCGACTGGGACGAGGCGTCGCTGCGGGCCCACCTCGAGTCGCTCGAGTTCCACAGCCTGATCGGTGAGCTCTGGGCGGTGCACCCCGAGGGCGAGCCGTCGGGCGAGGCGATCGACGTGACCACGACGACGGCCACCTCTGCCGAGGCCGCGACCGCCGCGGTCGCGACCCGACCGTTGGTGGTCCATCCCGTCGCCGACGGTGACGACCTCGCCGGCCTGGTCGTGCTCGACCCCGATGGCCGACCGGTGTTCGTCCCCGACGAGCACCTCGACGTCGTCGCCGACGTGCTCGCGGACCCCGATCGCTCCATCGTGGGCCACGACCTGAAGCCCCTCGTCCGCCGATTCCTCGATCGTGGCGTCGTCGTCGAGGGCATCGACTTCGACACGGCCCTCGCCGCCTATCTGGTGAACCCGGCCGGCCGGGACTTCGGCCTCGAGGGGTTGGTCGACCGCCTGCTGGGGATCGATCTCGCCGAGTCGGGCGACGACGCCCGCGACCAGGGCACCCTCGATCTCGATGGCTCGGGCGACGGGCCGGACCTCGACGCCGCCGGGGCGGCGGCCGTGGCGGTGGCCCGACTGGCCGAGCGGCTCCGCGACGACGTGGCGGCGAAGGGCGCGCGCGATGTCCTCGTCGACATCGAACAGCCGCTCATCCCGATCCTCGCCGGCATGGAACAGGAGGGGATCGGTGTCGACGCCGACTACCTGGTGCGGCTCGGCGAGGACCTCCGCCACACGCTCGCCGATCTCGAGGGTCGCATCCACGACGCCGCCGGCGGGTCGTTCAACATCAACTCGACGCTCCAACTCCGGACGCTGCTGTTCGAGACCCTCGGATTGCCCGTCATGAAGAAGACCGCCAAGGGCGTGCCGTCGACCGACGCCTCGGTGCTGGAGAAGTTGGCCGACGAGCACCCGGTGGTGGCGCTGATCCTCGAGTACCGGGAGTACGAGAAACTCCGCTCGACCTACGTCGACGGCTACCTCCCCCTCATCGGCCCCGACGGCCGCATCCACACGACGTTCAACCAGATGGGGTCGGCCACCGGCCGGCTCTCGTCCGACCACCCGAACCTGCAGAACATCCCCGTGCGATCGGAGACGGGTCGCACCATCCGACAGGCCTTCGTGGCCCGTCCCGGGTGGCGGTTCGTCGTCGCCGACTACAGCCAGATCGAGTTGCGGGTCCTCGCCCACCTGTCGGGTGACCCCGGCCTGGCGAGCGCCTTCCGGAGCGGGCTCGACATCCACACCGCCACCGCCGCATCCGTCTTCGGCGTCGACCCCGGCGAGGTGACCGGCGAGCAGCGCCGCCGGGCCAAGGCGATCAATTTCGGGCTGCTCTACGGCATGGAGGCGTTCGGGCTCGCCGAGCGACTGGGGATCTCCCGGGACGAGGCCCGCGAGCACATCGACGCCTACTTCACCCAGTTCGCCTCTGTCCGGGCGTTCATGGACGGCATCGTCGACGAGGCCCGCCAGCACGGGTACACGGAGACGCTGTTCGGTCGGCGCCGGTACCTCCCCGAGCTGCGGTCCGACAACTTCCGGGTGCGCCAGATGGGGGAGCGGATGGCGCTCAACGCCCCGATCCAGGGCACGGCCGCCGACATCATCAAGCTGGCCATGATCGCCCTCGACCCCGAGCTCGCCGACCGCGAGGCGACGATGTTGCTCCAGATCCATGACGAGCTCGTGCTCGAGGCCCCCGAGGACGAGGTCGAGGCGACCGTCGAACTGGTGGCGGCGACCATGGAGGACGTCGTCGTCCTCGACGTACCGCTGGCCGTGGACACGGCCACTGGCCGGAATCTGGCGGACACCAAGGACTAGGGCTACACTCGCCGGTGCCCGTCGAGGCGCGGTCCTTCGCGCCGATGGAGCACATCCCCGGAGGTACACCACACCCTATGTCAGATCACGACAGCGCGCCCGCCGACGAGGCGCCCGAGACCCCGGCTGAGGGCCATCAGCCGACCCACGAGCCCGACCCCGAGGCCGTGACCGAATCCTTGCCCCCCGAGCCCGAGCCCGATCCGGCCGTCGACGAGGCGCCCGCCGAGGTCGAGGCTGCCGTCGACGAGGCGCCCACCGAGCCCGATCCGGCCGCCGACGAGGCGCCCGCCGAGGCCGAGGAGCCCGTCGTCGAGGCGCCCACCGCCGCCGTTGACCCCGTGGTGGCCGAGCCGGCCACCGCCGACGAGGTCGATCCCGCGGCAGCCGCCGATCTCTCGACCTCCGACCTCCCCGCCGCCGAGGAGCCCAGCCCGGCTCCCACCTACAAGCCCGCCATCGAGGCCCAGGACCTCTCGGCGCTGCCCGCCGACGTCGACTTCGAGCAGGCCCTCGAGATGACGATGCTCGACTTCAATGAGGGCGACATCGTCAAGGGCACCGTCGTCGCCATCGACCGCGACAGCGTGCTCGTCGACATCGGCTTCAAGTCCGAGGGTGTCATCCCCGTCAACGAACTCTCCATCCGCAAGTCGGTCGACCCGGCCGGCGTGGTCGAGGTCGGCGACGAGGTCGAGGCCCTCGTCCTCGACAAGGAGGACGACGAGGGCCGACTCGTACTCTCCAAGAAGCGCGCCCAGTACGAGCGCGCCTGGGGCCGCATCGAGCAGGTCGCCAACTCCGGCGGCACCGTCGAGGGACCGGTCATCGAGGTCGTCAAGGGCGGCCTCATCGTCGACATCGGCCTCCGTGGCTTCCTCCCCGCCTCGCTCGTCGAGCTCCGTCGGGTGCGCGATCTCGATCCCTACGTCGGCCAGAGCATCGAGGCCAAGGTCATCGAGCTCGACCGCAACCGCAACAACGTGGTGCTCTCCCGTCGGGCGCACCTCGAGGAGGAGCAAGCCGAGCAGCGCCATGCGTTCCTCGACGACCTCGCCGAGGGCGAGACCCGCGAGGGCACCGTTTCGTCGGTGGTCAACTTCGGCGCCTTCGTCGACCTCGGCGGCATGGACGGCCTCGTCCATGTGTCCGAGCTGTCGTACCAGCACGTCAACCACCCCGGCGAGGTCGTGAAGGTGGGCGACAAGGTCACCGTCAAGGTGCTCGAGGTCGACCGCGATCGGGAGCGCATCTCGCTGTCGATCAAGCAGACCCAGGCGGACCCCTGGGAGGCCTTCGCCTCGGCCCACGAGGTCGGCGACGCCGTCGACGGTGCCGTGACCAAGACGGTGCCGTTCGGTGCCTTCGTCACCGTGGGTGAAGGGGTCGAGGGACTCGTCCACGTCTCCGAGATCGCCATGCACCGGGTCGAGAGCCCGGAACTCGAGCTGACCGTCGGCCAGACCGTCAAGGTGAAGATCACCGAGATGGACACCGATCGGCGCCGGGTCAGCCTCTCCATCAAGCGGGCGTTGCCCGGGTTCCAGGACCGTCCGGAGTCAGCCCCCCGAGCTGCCGGAGCCCCCGCCGGTGGCGGTGGCGGCGGAGGCCGCGACGATCGCCCCCGCCGACGTCGGCCGCAGACCCGGGAGTTCGAGCGGGAGGAGGACAAGGCCAAGGAGGAGGAGGAGCCGGCGTTCAACGTCGATGCCTCCCTCGAGGCCATCCTCCAGGAGCTCAAGGAGCGGGGCATCGGCCGACGCTGACGCCCCGAGTCGTCGGAGGGGCCCCGGCAATCCGCCGGGGCCCCCTCGCGACGGCGTAGCATCCGACTCGCCGTCGATTGGAGACCGCGATGCAGGTAGGAGATCTCACCGCCGGGACCCCTGCGGGGTGTGACCCCTCGGCGACACTCGCCGAGGCCGCTGCGGTCATGGACGACCTCGACATCGGGAGTCTCGCCGTCTACCGGAACGGCGACATGATCGGCATCATCACCGAGCGCGACGTCGTGCGGGCGGTGGCCACCGACATCGATCTCGATACCCCGGTCAGAGAGGTCATGACGCCCGATCCCGACACCGTCGACGTCGAGGTCGACGTCGTCGACGCCGCGGCCTGGCTGCTGGCGGTCGGCTATCGACACCTCCCGGTCACGCGCGACGACCAGCTGGTCGGCCTCATCTCGATGAAGGACCTGCTCGACGTCCTGTGCCGGGAAGCCCTCTGAGGGTCGTCCTCACCGGCGGCATCGGCACCGGCAAGTCCACCGTCGCCGCCCTCCTGGCCTCGGCCGGGGCCACGGTCGTCGACGCCGACCGGATTGGCCACGAGGTGCTGGAACCCGGAGGGACCGCCTTCGAGCCGGTCACGGAGCGCTGGCCCCACGTCGTCGTCGATGGGCGCATCGACCGCCGAGCCCTCGGCCGCATCGTCTTCGGCGACCCCGACCAGTTGGCCGAGTTGGAGGCGCTGACCCACCCGGCGATTCGGGCGGCGGCACTCGAACGGCTCGCCGACATCGACGGCCTCGCCGTCCTCGAGGTGCCGATCCCCGTGCGGTGGGCGCCAGAGGAGTGGCCGGTCGTCGTCGTGGACGCCCCCGACGAGGTGCGGTTCGCCCGGCTGTCGGACCGCGGCCTGGACGACGACGAGATCACCCAGCGGATGGCGGCCCAGCCCGCCCGCGACGAGTGGCTGGCCATGGCCGACCACGTGGTGGACAACTCGGGCGGTCGGGACGTGCTCCAGCGGGAGGTCGACCGGCTCCTCACCGATCTGAAGTGGTGAGGTACCGAAGCACCGAGCGACCAGGGCGCCGCCCGTTGTCGCACCCGAGCGCTACGTTCTCCCCATGCCGCCGTTTCGGGTCCATTCCGAGTTCGAGCCGGCCGGCGACCAGCCGGAGGCCATCGCCCAGCTTGCCGAGGGGATCGAGGCCGGCGACCGCTTCCAGACGCTGCTGGGTATCACCGGGTCCGGGAAGTCGGCGACGGTGGCCTGGCTCATCCAGCAGGTGCAGCGGCCCGCCCTGGTGCTGGCCCCCAACAAGGCCCTGGCCGCCCAGCTCGCCAACGAGTACCGCCGGTTCTTCCCGGAGAACCGCGTCGAGTACTTCGTGTCGTACTACGACTACTACCAGCCCGAGGCGTACATGCCCTCGTCCGACACCTACATCGAGAAGGACGCCACGGTCAACGACGAGATCGACCGGCTGCGCCACGCCGCCACATCCGGGCTGCTGGTACGCGACGACGTCATCATCGTGGCTTCGGTGTCGGCCATCTACGGCCTCGGGTCGCCCGACCAGTACGAAGGCCAGCTCCTCCGGCTCGTTCGGGGCGTCGAGTACCCGATGGAGCACGCCAAGCGCCGTCTGGTGGACATCCAGTACGACCGCAACGAGGTCAACCTCGTCCGGGGGACGTTCCGGGCGAAGGGCGACACCCTCGAGGTGTTCCCCGCCTACGACGAGACCGTCATCCGCATCGAGTGGTGGGGCGACGAGGTCGACCGGATCCTCCGGATGAACCCCCTCACCGGGGAGGTGCTGGAGGAACTGGACGAGGCCTTCCTCTACCCGGCCTCGCACTACGTCACCTCCCAGGAGCGGATGCAACGGGCCATCGAGGGGATCGAGGTCGAACTCGCCGAGCGCCTGGCCGAGCTGGAGGGCACGGGGAAGCTTCTCGAGGCCCAGCGGCTTCGGATGCGCACCCACCACGACCTCGAGATGATGCGCGAGCTCGGCTACTGCAACGGCATCGAGAACTATTCGCGTTACCTGGACGGCCGCGAGCCGGGGGAGGCGCCGTACACGCTGCTCGACTACTTCGGTGACGACTACATCACCATCATCGACGAGTCGCACGTCACCATCCCCCAGATCGGCGGGCAGTACGAGGGCGACCGCTCCCGCAAGGAGGTGCTCGTCGAGCACGGCTTCCGGCTGCCCTCGGCGATGGACAACCGGCCGCTCCGCTTCGACGAGTGGCTGGAGAAGGCCAACCAGGTGGTCTTCCTGTCGGCCACCCCGGGGCGGTTCGAGCGGGAACGATCGACGCGCGTCGTCGAGCAGGTGATCCGCCCCACCGGCCTCATCGACCCCGAAGTCATCGTCCGTCCGACCAAGGGCCAGATCGATGACCTCCTCGAGGAGATCCGGCTGCGGGCGGAGGCCGATCAACGGGTACTCGTCACCACCCTGACCAAGAAGATGGCCGAGGACCTCACCGAGTACCTGCTCGAGATGGGGGTGCGGGCCCGCTATCTCCACTCGGAGATCGACACCCTCGAGCGGGTGCAGATCCTCCGCGAGCTGCGCATGGGCGACTTCGACTGCCTCGTTGGCATCAACCTGCTCCGGGAGGGCCTCGACCTCCCGGAGGTCTCGCTCGTCGCCATCCTCGACGCCGACAAGGAGGGGTTCCTGCGGTCCGAGACCTCGCTCATCCAGACGATCGGGCGGGCCGCCCGCAACGTCGACGGGCAGGTCGTCATGTACGCCGACCAGGTGACCGACTCGATGCAACGGGCGCTGTCGGAGACGAACCGCCGCCGGCGGCTGCAGCTCGAGTTCAACGAGGTCAACGGCATCGACCCCCAGACGATCCGCAAGCAGGTCTCCGACATCCTCGAGCTCGTACAGGCTGCCGCCGACGGTCCCGGCAAACGGGCCCGGGAGACGCGGCGGGCGCCGCTCGAGTTGGAGGGCGACGACCTCGAACGCCTCATCATGGGCCTCGAGGACGAGATGCGCGAGGCCGCCAAGGAACTGCGGTTCGAGTACGCCGCCCGCCTCCGGGACGAGATCGCCGAGCTGCGCCGCGACCTCGTCCAGCAGCAGACCTGACCGGCGTCAGCCGGCGTCGTCGGCCCGGGTCGCCTCCGTGGGTCGGTCCGCCTGGGCAGGCGCCGCGAGGTAGATGACCCGGTCGCCGGGTCGGGCCTGGAACGGGCGGCCGGTCAGCACCTGCACCTGGTGGCCCCGCACCACGAACAGCCCGAGCAGGTCCGGCCGGTCCTCCTTGAGTTGGTCGAGCGGGTAGCTGGGGGTGAGCGTGGTGCTCCCGATCTCCTCGCCGGCGATCAGCCGGTCGGCGAGTCCCTCGTAGGTGGCCTCGGCCCCGAACAGGGGTCGGCCGGGCATGGTGTCGGTGCCGGTGATGTCGGTGCCCGATTCGGGGTAGAGCTGATACGTGTTGTTGCGGCCGAAGTTCTCCCGGAAGTGGAGGACCGCCAGCGAGTTGAACTCGTGGTTCTGGGTGATGGCGAGCACCCGGCCGATGCCGCGAAGGTCGAGGACGTCGACCGACTCCTCGCCGAGCAGGTCGCCGAAATGGGTCGTGAGGCCGGCCATGCGGGCCTCGTACTCGTGGGCTCGCGACGTGGCTGCCAGGACCACCCGCACCTCGGCGGCCTCGAGGGCGCCGGCGATGCGACGCTCCACGGGCCCGGCCCCGAGGATGAGCACCCCCTGGGGGTCGGAATCGGCGAGGTCGAGCCATCGGGCGACCCACGGCGACGTCACGCCGTAGATGAGGGCCGTGGCACCGATGACGACGAAGGTCTCGGGGACGAGGAGTTGCACCCCCTCGATGCCGGCCGCGTCGAGGTCGCGCACGAAGACCGACGCCACCAGCGCGGCGACGACACCACGCGGGGCCATCCAGGCCAGGAACGCCTTCTGGCGCAGTTCCAACGCCGAGGGTGTCGTCGAGAGCCACACCGCCAGCGGTCGGCCGATGAGCACCAACACCGCCACGACCCCGAGGGTGGGGAGCGCGATCTGGGCGACCCGGGCGAGGTCGAGGCGGGCGGCGAGGATGACGAACACCGCCGGCAACAGCAGGACGACGAGGTTCTCCTTGAAGGCCCGGACGTGGGTGATCTCGGCCCATCGCTGGTTGGCGAGGATGATGCCCATCACGGTGACCGTGAGCAGGCCGGACTCCTTGGCCAGTTCGTTGGAGATGGCGAAGGCGACGATGGCGATCGCCAGCGTCAGCGAGTCGTGCAGGCGATCGGGGAGGACGTGCCACCGGAGCAATGGGATCATGGCGAAGGCGGCGACGAGGCCGATGCCGAGGCCGATCCCGATGAACACGAGCACCTGCCAGAGCGCCCCACCGACGACGGCCTCTTCTCTGGCGAGGATGACCTCGAGGACCACGACGGCCACCATCGCCCCGATCGGGTCGATGAGGATCGCCTCCCACTTGAGGATCCGACCGGAGGCACCATGGGGGCGGATCTGGCGGAGCAGCGGGGTCACGACCGTCGGTCCCGACACGATGAGGATCGCCCCGAACAGCACCGCGATCTCGGCGGGCAGGTCCAAGAAGATGAGGGCGGCGATGGTGCCGACCCCCCAGGTGGTCGCCGCCCCGACGGAGATGAGTCGCAGGATGACGCCGCGCTCCTCGGCGATGTCCCGGAACCGGAGTCCGAGTCCGCCCTCGAGCAGGATGATGGCGACCGCCAGCGAGATGACCGGGTTCAACAGATCGCCCAACAGGGCGTCGGGGTCGACCCACCCGAGCACGGGTCCGACCACGACGCCGGCGCCCAGCATGAAGACGATCGAGGGCAGTCTGAGCAACTGCGCGAGCCACTGGGCGCCGATCCCGGCGCCGACGATCACGACGAGTTGGAGGATGGTGCTCTCCACCCGGTTCCCCTGGCCGCAGGTCGGGACGAACGGCCAGCGTACCGGCCGCAGCCCGCTGGCTTGTCCTACCCCGGTCGTACACTCGGCTGCGGTATGGCTTCCGATCGCATCGTCGTCCGCGGGGCGCGCGAGCACAACCTCAAGGACATCGACGTCGAGCTGCCGCGCGACCGACTCATCGTGTTCACGGGCCTGTCCGGATCGGGGAAGTCGAGCCTCGCCTTCGACACCATCTACGCCGAGGGCCAGCGCCGCTACGTGGAGTCGTTGTCGGCCTATGCCCGCCAGTTCCTCGGCCAGATGGAGAAGCCAGACGTCGAGCACATCGAGGGCCTGAGCCCGGCCATCTCCATCGACCAGAAGACGGCCTCGCGCAACCCGCGATCGACGGTCGGCACCGTCACCGAGATCCACGACTACCTGCGATTGCTGTACGCCCGGATCGGGGTGCCCCACTGTCCCGAGTGCGGCTCGGTCGTGGCCCGCCAGACCCCCCAGGAGATCGCCGACCAGGTGCTCGACCTGCCCGAGGACACCCGTTTCCAGGTACTCGCTCCCGTCGTCGAGGGCCGCAAGGGCGAGTACGAGCAGTTCCTCGCCGACCTCAACAAGGAAGGCTTCAGTCGCGCCCGCATCGACGGCGAGGTCCGTGACCTGACCGAGCCGATCAAGCTCGACCGCTACTACACCCACACCATCGAGGTGGTCGTCGACCGCCTCGTTCGTCGCGAGGGCATGGAGCAGCGTCTGGCGGAGTCGCTCGAGACGGCCCTCCGTCTCGCCGAGGGGGCGGTGCTCATCGACGTCGCCGACGGCCAGGACCACCGCTTCAGCCAGGCCTTCGCCTGCCCGAAGGGCCATGCGTCGTTCGAGGAGCTGCAACCGCGCAACTTCTCCTTCAACAGCCCCTATGGCGCCTGTCAGGCGTGCTCGGGCATCGGTACCCGCTACCGCGTCGACGCCGACCTCATCGTCCCCGACCCCGACAAGACGCTGGCCGAGGGCGCCATCGTCCCGTGGGCCGGTCACCGGGGGAAGTACTTCCAGCGGCTGCTCGAGGGTGTCGGCGACCACCTCGGCTACGACATGGACACCCCGTGGGCCGACCTCACCCCCGACCAGCGACATGCCCTGCTGTACGGCACCGGCGAGGACCCGATCACGGTGGTGTACACGAACCGCTTCGGGCGGATCCGCCGCTACCAGACCACGTTCGAGGGCGCCGTGCCCCACGTGCGGCGGCGGCACGAGGAGACCGACTCGGACGGGGCTCGGGAGTACTACCAGGAGTTCATGCGCGAGGTCCCCTGTGATGCATGCGAGGGTGCCCGCCTCAACCCCGTCTCGCGGGCGGTGACGGTGGCCGGCCACACCCTCCACGAGCTCGCGTCGCTGCCGCTCGACCGTGCGTTCGAGGTGCTCGGGACGCTCGAGCTCACCGATCGGGAGCACGCCATCGGCGATGCCGTGCTCAGGGAGGTGCAGGAGCGACTCCGATTCCTGCTCGACGTCGGGCTCTCCTACCTGAGCCTCGGCCGGGGGGCGGCGAGCCTCTCGGGTGGTGAGGCGCAGCGCATCCGCCTCGCCACCCAGATCGGGTCGGGGCTGGTCGGCGTCCTCTACATTCTCGACGAGCCGTCGATCGGTCTCCACCAGCGGGACAACCGTCGCCTCATCGACACGCTGCTGCGGCTGCGGGACCTGGGCAACACGCTCATCGTGGTCGAGCACGACGAGGACACGATCCGGGTGGCCGACCACGTCGTCGACATCGGCCCCGGGGCCGGTGAGCACGGCGGCGAGATCGTCGCCCAGGGCCCCGTGGAGACGATCTGCCAGCAGCCCGGCTCCATGACCGGTGACTACCTGTCCGGCCGGCGGTCCATCCCGGTGCCCGAGGAGCGCCGCAATGGTGACCGCCCGTCGATCCGCGTGGTCGGGGCGAAGGAGAACAACCTCAAGGACATCGCCGTCGACTTCCCGCTGGGCCGCTTCATCGCCGTGACCGGGGTGTCGGGGTCGGGGAAGTCGTCGCTCGTGCAGGAGATCCTCAGCAAGGGACTCCACGCCAAGATCGCCCGAGCCCGGGTGGTGCCGGGGCGGCACAAGACCATCGAGGGCATCGAGGAGATCGACAAGGTCATCAACATCGACCAGTCGCCCATCGGCCGCACGCCCCGCTCGAACCCGGCGACCTACACCGGGGTCTTCGACAAGATCCGAGCGCTGTACGCCGCCACCCCCGAGGCGAAGGCCCGCGGCTACAAGCCGGGCCGGTTCTCGTTCAACGTGTCGGGTGGGCGCTGCGAGGCCTGCAAGGGCGACGGGACGATCAAGATCGAGATGCACTTCCTGCCCGACGTGTACGTGCCGTGCGAGGTGTGCAAGGGCCTCCGCTACAACCGGGAGACCCTCGAGATCCTCTGGAAGGGCCGGTCGATCGCCGACGTGTTGGGGATGAGCGTCGAGGAGGCGCTCGGCTTCTTCGAGCACCAGCCGACGATCGCCCGGGTCGTGCAGACCCTCTTCGACGTGGGCCTCGGCTACGTCCGGCTCGGGCAGCCGGCACCGACGCTGTCTGGCGGTGAGGCCCAGCGCATCAAGCTGGCCGAGCAGCTCGGCCGCCGGTCGACGGGACGGACGTTCTACATCCTCGATGAGCCCACCACCGGGCTCCACTTCGAGGACATCCGCAAACTCCTCGGGGTGCTGCACCGCCTCGTCGACTCCGGCAACACGGTGGTGGTCATCGAGCACAACCTCGACGTCATCAAGTCGGTCGACTGGGTCATCGACCTCGGCCCCGAGGGCGGCGAGGCCGGCGGCGAGGTCATCGCGGAGGGCACCCCCGAGGAGGTCGCGGCCATCGAGGCGAGCCACACGGGCCACTTCCTCCGCCGAGTCCTCAACCCTGGGTTGTGAGCGTCGCCCATCCTCCAACCGCGGGCTGTGAGCGTCGGATTCCGACGCCCTGAACCCTGGGTTGGGAGCGTCGCCGGGATGCTGCGAAACCGCCGAGACCCCGACGGTCGATGACGTCCGGGAGGACCATGACGTGGTGGTCCCTCGCTGGCTGGTACGCGCTCGCGTGTGGGCTGAGTTGGGCGATCTGGCTGCCACTGGCCGCAACCGACACGGGTGATCCCCTTCGGTCGGTCCTGCTCGTCACAGGCACGTTCGGCCCGGGTCTGGCCGCCATCACACTGCTCGTGGCGCGACACGGCCGTTCGGGGGCATGGGACGAGGTGCGGGGCCTCCTGCGGTG
>JBFLKR010000002.1:0-6129 GCA_040883295.1 Acidimicrobiia bacterium | reverse complement strand
GGGAGCTGGGTGATGCGGCGGATGGGGGTGGGGGCCGAGAAGCTCGTCGTCACCCGGTGCCGGTCGACGATGCGCAGCCAGTCCTCGGCGTCGAATCGGCGCTGGAGCACCACCGACGCGCCGGCCCCCATCGCCAGGAACAGGAAGCCCTGCGGGCCGGAGTGGTGGAGGGGCCCCGTCGGCAGGTAGCGGTCGTGGGGCCCGAAGCCGAAGAGCTCCACGAGCGCCCCACCGGCTCGCGCCCCACCCCGCGCCCGTCGCAGCACGCCCTTGGGCCGGCCGGTCGTGCCCGACGTGTAGATCATGGCGGTCCCGGCCTGGTGGGGGCCCACGTCGGGAGGGGCCGCCGAAGAGGCTTCGATGCGGTCGCGGGCATCGGAGACCGCCACGTCCGGTGCCGACCCGAAGGCGAGGACGTGGGCCAGGTCGGGGCAATGGTGGCGGGCGGCAGCCACCAGGTGGGCGTACTCGCCGTCCACGAAACAGACGGATGCGCCCGAGTCGGCGAGGACATAGGCCACCTCGGGTGCGGCGAGGCGGTGGTTGACGGCCACCGCGGCGGCGCCGATGGCCTCCGTCGCGAAGAGGATGGCCACGACGTCGGGCGAGTCGGGGCCCAGCCACGCCACCGGGTCGCCCGGCCCGATCCCCAGTTCGACCATGAGATTGGCGAACCGGTTGCTGCGGGCCTCCAGCTCGGCGCGGTCCCAGGCGACCAGCTCCCCGTCGGGCGGGTCCCAGATGACGACGGCGCCGTCCATGGCGGCGACGCTACGCACGCGTAGCCTCGGCGGCATGTTCGCCGATCGCGCCGATGCCGGCCGACGGCTGGCGGCCCTGCTCGAGCCGTACCGAGCCGAGAACCCGGTCGTCGTCGGCCTCCCCCGCGGCGGCGTGGTGGTGGCCGCCGAGGTGGCCGACGCCCTCGACGCCCCGCTCGACGTCATCCTCGTCCGCAAGCTCGGCCTGCCCGCCAACCCGGAGGTGGCGATGGGCGCCATCGGCGAGGGAGGAGTCCGGGTGCTCGACGACGTCGCAGAACGGGTCCCGGTCGAGGCGGTGGCGGCGGTGGAGCGGCGCGAGCTCGCCGAGCTCGAGCGCCGGACCCGGCTCTATCGGCCCGAGGGCCATCGGGTGTCGCTGGCCAATCGCACCGTGGTCGTGGTCGACGACGGCATCGCCACGGGTTCGACGGCGCTGGCGGCCTGCCGGGTTGCCCGGGGCGAGGGCGCCGCCCGGGTGGTGCTGGCCGCCCCGGTGGCCCCCCACGGGTGGGAGCGCCGGTTCGGGACCGTCGCCGACGAGTACGTCGCCGTGACCGCGCCCCGCGACCTCCGGGCGATCGGTCGCTTCTACGACGACTTCCGGCCCACGACCGACGACGAGGTCCTGTCACTGCTCGGCTCACATCGGGGCTGATCCGCCCTTCCCAGCCGGGACACCTGGCGCGACAATGGGAGGTCGACGACGGGCGGCCCGGCCGCCAACACGGTGGCGGGCCCCGAACGGAGGTGCGTGATGGGTGCGGGCAAGGTCGTGTTGGCGGTGGTCGGTGGGTTCCTGGCGTTGGTCGGGCTCGCCGTGCTCGTCGGCGGTGGGGCACTGCTCTACGCCTGGGGGGTGGAACGGGACGAGGGCGGGTTCTTCACCTCGCCGTCGGTCACCCTCGAATCCGCCGGCCATGCGGTGGTGTCCGAGGAGATCGACCTCGGCTCGCGCCCGGGCGACGTACTGCCCACCGGTCGCTTCGGGACGGTACGCCTCGAGGCGGCGGCCGACGACGCCGCGTTCATCGGCATCGGTCCCGAGACCGACGTGGCGGACTACCTCGACGGGGTGGCCCACAACGAGGTGACCCGTATCGACACCGGCGGCGTCACCTACCGGTCCATCTCGGGCGACGCGACGCCCGCCCCACCCGGCGACGCCGACTTCTGGGTCGCCTCGGCCGAGGGCTCGGGCGACCTCACCGTCGACTGGGAGGTCGAGCGGGGCCGCTGGGCCGTCGTGGCCATGAACGCCGACGGGTCCGCCGGGGTCTCGGTCGACGTCAGCGCCGGCGTGACGACCGCCTGGCTCATCCCGGTCGCCATCGGCCTGATGGTCGGTGGGTTCCTCCTCGCCGGGCTGGGGGCGGTGTTCCTCATCATCGCCTTCGTCCGCCCGTCGGGTGCACCGCGCCCGGCAGCCGCACCGCGCACCGACCTCACGTACCCGGTGGTGGTCGAGGGCGAGATCGACCCAGCGCTGAGCCGCTGGCAATGGCTCGTGAAGTGGTTCCTCGCCATCCCCCACTTCATCGTGCTGGCGTTCCTCTGGGCCGGGTTCGTGCTCCTCACGTTCGTCGCGTTCTGGGCGATCCTGTTCACCGGCCGCTACCCCCGGGGCATCTTCGACTTCAACGTGGGCGTGCTCCGGTGGAGCTGGCGGGTCGCCTTCTACACGGCGGGCATGCTGGCGACCGACCAGTACCCGCCCTTCACGCTCGCCGACGTCGACTACCCGGCCCGACTGGACGTGGAGTACCCCGAGGAGTTGTCGCGTGGCCTGGCGCTGGTGAAGTGGTGGCTGCTGGCGATCCCCCACTACCTCATCGTCGGGATATTCACGAGCGGTCTGGTCTGGTACACCACCGAGCTCGACGCCGCCGGCGAGGCCATCCTGGAGACGGGCGGCGGCCTCATCAGCATCCTCGCGTTCATCGCCGTGATCGTGCTGTTGTTCACGGGCCGCTATCCCCGGGGGCTCTTCGACCTGCTGATGGGCCTGCACCGCTGGGTGTTCCGGGTGGCGGCCTACGCCTCGCTCATGCGCGACGAGTACCCGCCGTTCCGCCTCGACACGGGTGGGGACGAGCCCCGCTCGGGCCCCGAGCCTCCGGCGACTGGGCCGACGGAAGGCGCCGCAGCGACGGGGGAGGTGTCGGGCACCTGAGGGACAGGATTCCGGAGAGGAGGTGAACCATGGCCACGAGCACCACCGACTCGCCGATCGCGTTCGTGGACCGGCCCGACCTGACCCCGCGGTGTCCGCGGTGCCAGGCCGAGCTCCACGAGATCTACCGGAAGGGCACCGGCACCGCCTTCATCGGAGGGCGGACGTTCGTGTTCTTCTGCCCCAACTGCCTCGAGGTGCTGGGCATGGCGCAGGGGCGCATGATCTGACCGGCGGGCCCGACTGGGCGGCTGGCTGGCTGGCGGAGGGAGTGGGATTCGAACCCACGGAGACGCAGGACGCCTCAACGGTTTTCAAGACCGTCGCCTTCGACCGCTCGGCCATCCCTCCGGGGGCCATTCTGGCCGAGCAGACGACCTAGACCCGGATTCGGCCCGCGGCCTCGTCGAGTTCGAGCACCCGCTCGGTGCCCGTGGGACCGAGGTGCAGCCACGGCGGGGCATCGAGGCGATCGGTCGCCACCTCGATGTCCTCCAACAAGGTGAGCGCTTGGGAGGACGGCTCCCAGCCCTCCAGCAGCCCCCGAGTGTGCAGACGGTCACCGATCGCCTCGACCTGCTCGGGCCGGTAGCCGTGGCCGACGCCATCGGCACCGTGGCCGGCGGCAACCCGGGCCAGCACGTGCATTTCGTCACCGGTCAAGCCTGACGTCCGGACCGCCATCCAGTGGCCTTCGCCCCGGTGCTCACGGAGGACGGTGGCGGCCCCGAAGAGCCGCGACGCCGGGGTGTCCCAGTCGACCGCCGACCAGGCGGCCGCCAGCGGCCGGCCGTCGAGGTCGGCGCCGGCCACGGCCGTCTCGAACAACTCGACCAGTTCCTCCAGGCCCGTCATGGACCCGAACGCCTCGTCGGCCGCCTCGGTGAGGCCTCGTCGACCGACCTCCCAGAGGCGATCGGTCGGGACCTGCTCCCGCGAGCGGGCGACGAGCTTGCCGACCAGGCCGGCCGGGAAGAACGGCATGAGCGCCTGGCCGACAGCCGAGGGCACCGGGCCGAGCGGCGCCAGCCGCAGCGGGAAGTACCCGGCTGCCGGCGAGAGGCCGGCCTCGGCGAAGATGGCAGCGACCCGGGGGTGGTCGGTTGCGAACTGGAGGAGGGCGATGCGACTGGCGACGCGGGCGGCGTCGCGGGTGGGGATCGATGGCATTGGGGACTCCGTCGGAGGACTCGTGAACGCTAGCCAGCAGGCCCGTCCCGGCGCGGCGAACGGCAGCCGATCGGCTGCCGTTCATCCGGCGGAGGGAGCGGGATTTGAACCCGCGAGGAGCGAGAGCCCCTACAGCATTTCCAATGCTGCGCCTTAGACCGCTCGGCCACCCCTCCCGGCGGAGAGAGTGGGATTCGAACCCACGGAGAAGCTGTTGACTCCTCACTCGATTTCGAGTCGAGCGCCTTCGTCCACTCGGCCATCTCTCCTCGCCGACGGTGCCGACCGGGGCCGGCCACCGAGCGGGGCCGTAGTGTACCGGCCGATGTCGAGTACGCCTCCCGAGAGCCCGCACGACCCGGCCGACGACGACCGGTTCATGCGGCTCGCCCTGGCCGAGGCCGAGGCCGCGATCGCCCACGAGGACGTCCCGGTGGGCGCGGTGGTGGTCGATGGGGCGGGTGCCGTGGTGGCCGCCGACCACAATCGTCGGGAGGCCGAGTCCGACCCGACCGCCCACGCCGAACTGCTGGCGATCTCGGCGGCCGCCCGGGCCGCCGGGGACTGGCGGCTGACCGGCCACACGCTGTACGTGACGCTCGAGCCCTGCCCGATGTGCGCCGGCGCCGCCGTCTGGGCGCGACTGGACCGGATCGTGTACGGCGCCGCCGATCCCAGGGCAGGCGCGGCGTGGAGCCTGTACAACATCCCCCAGGACGCCCGCTTGAACCACCGCTGCGAGATGACGGCCGGCGTCCTGGCCGACGAGGCGGGAACCATGCTGCGGCGGTTCTTCGACGAGAGGAGACGGTGATGGTCGAGAAGGCCTGGGACCGCGTCGCCGACGCGAAGACCCGGATCGAGAACCTGTCGGTGTCCGAGACGGTCGCCGAGTTGGAGGCGGGGACCGCGATCCTCGTCGACATCCGAGACGTGCGCGAGCGGATTCGCGACGGCGCCATCCCCGGATCGGTCCACGCCCCGCGGGGCATGCTGGAGTTCTGGATCGACCCTGCCTCGGAGTACCACCGCGACGTCTTCAGCCCCGACCGTAGGTACATCCTCTACTGCGCCGGCGGGGGACGGTCCGCGCTCGCCGCCGACGTGATGCGCGAGATGGGCTACCCCGACGTCGCCCACCTCGACCCTGGCATCGACGGCTGGAAGGCCGCCGGCCGTGAGGTCGAGGAGATCGATCCGCCGTCCCGCTGGCGAGGCTGAGCCTCGGCTCTCGGTACCGAGAGACAAAGCGCCCCGTCGGGTTGCCCACACCCGGCACGGTCGGCTTAGGGCTGCTTCCTTCCGGACCTGACCCGATTCACCGGCGCACCGCCATGGGGCCCGACGAGGCGGAGCCGAGTCTACGGGCGGCGGCGGGCTACGGCCCGGTCAGGCGTCGACCGACCACACGGCGAGCGGGTCGGCCTCGCTGACCGGCACGCCACCGGCTGGCTCCTCGGTGATGACGAGCGCCTGCAGGCGGGCGGGGTCGGCGGTGAAGACGGTCGTCCCGGGTCCGGCACCGGCGAGACCGACGGAGACGACCTCGTCGTCCATGACGCCCCACAACTGGTAGGTCCGGTCGTAGGCCACGCCGGGCAGGCCCTCGATGGTGAGGAGCCCGGTCCCGTCGCCGAGCAGCACGACCGAGGCGACGCGCTCGCCGTCGGTGTTCGTGAGCACGAGGGTGGAGGAACCCTCGGCGTCGGCGGCCGCCGTCGCCACGTCGGAGAGCGTCGCCGACGCCAACCGCTCCTGGGTGTCGGCCAGACGGCTCGTCTGGGTCACGAGGCCGAGCGTGAGGGCGACGATGACGAGGGCGGCGGCAACACCGGAGGCAGCCACCCACGAGGGGAGGCGGGTGGCCGGTCGGGCGGCGACGAGGGGCACGACCGTGCCCTCGTCGTGGGACTCGTCGGGGGTGTCGTCGCGGTCGACGAGCATCGGCAGGAGCCCGGCGACCTCGATGTAGCCGGCCACCTCCTCACGGCACACCGGACAATCGCGCAGGTGGTGCTCCACCTG
>JBFLKR010000022.1:0-5191 GCA_040883295.1 Acidimicrobiia bacterium | reverse complement strand
GCCTCGAGTCGATCCTGGCGGAGGAGGAGCGGGAGGCGGCCATCGCCGAGAACCAGCGGCTGGTCCTCGTCGTGCTGATCCTGTTGGGGATCGTCATGGCGTTCCTGCCGGGCGTCCTCGCCGCCGTCCTCATCTGGTGGAAGTTCGGGCGTGAGCCGAAGGTCGACTACGACCGGGAGTACGAACAAGAGCCGCCCAGCGATCATCCCCCGGCCGTCGTCGAGGGCCTGCTGAGCCAGGGGAAGGTCGACGAGCTCGGTTTCACGGCGACCGTCTTCGACCTCGTCCGCCGGGACGTCCTCGGTGCCCAGCCCGTCTCGGCCGAGAAGGCCACCTGGGGCGGGCTGAAGACGGAGCAGATCACCGACCTCGAGCTCTCACTCCGCGACCACGACGAGCCGCTCGCCGACCACGAACTGTCGGTGGTTCGGGTGATGGAACGGGTGCTCGAGGACGGGCCCCAGCCGCTCAACCGGTTCCGCGAGCGGATCCGGGACGACGCCTCCGCCAACGCGACCACCTACCAGACGTTCCGGACGAAGGCCGTCGAGGCCCTCGAGACCGGGGGCTTGCTCGACAGGTCGGGACAGGGGTGGATGGTGGGCGCGGGTGTCCTCATCATCGCCCTGTTCGCCGTGGCGATCTGGCTCTCCATCTGGCTCGCCGGCGACTCGACCCAGTTCGGCATCGTGATCCCCATCTTCATCGTCGGCCTGTTCGTCAACTTCGCCATCTATGGCGTCTTCACGGCGTTGCGCAAGGGGTGGGTCAAGCGGACGCCCGAGGGTGCGCTGCTCTTCGAGCGGTGGCGAGCCTTCCAGCGCTACCTCCGGGACTTCAGCCGGCTGGAGGAGGCACCGGTCATCTCCCTCGACCTCTGGGACCGGTACCTCGTCTATGCCATCGCCCTCGGCGTCGCCGAGGAGGTGCTCGAGGCGGCCCGCCTCCGGGCGCCCGAGGAACTCGAGCACGCTTCGTCCATCTACTGGTACGGGTCGTATGGGTACACCGGCGGCCACACCGAGAACGCCTTCGTCGGGATGACCGCGGCGCTGTCGGGGGCCTTCACCCCGCCGTCCAGCGGGGGTGGCGGCGGATTCTCCGGCGGCGGCGGCGGTGGTGGGGGTGGGGGCGGCGGCGGAGCCTGGTAGCCGGAGACGGCCCCACCCACACCCGTTCCTGTCGGGCCGAGCCTTCCCATGGCTGGCTGAGCCCGACAAGAACGACCCCGGAAACCCTCCGACACTCGTGCTCGTGTCGCCCACCCCTCTCAAAGAGGGCTACGCGACACCATTCCGGGGGTTCGGTGGCTTTCTCCCCGTCCCGGCGTTTCGGTGTCCGGCCGGCCAAATGACAAAGTCGTCTTACGCGCCGGGCGGACATAAGACCCGAAGGGCTACGAGGGTCTCGAGTTCCTCGAGGTCGAGGCGGGGACGATCCTCAACGAGGTGCCCGGCGCCCCGTGGGGCTTCCGGTGGTCGATCAACGCGTACCGGGGCTGCTCGCACGCCTGCACGTACTGTTTCGCCCGCCCCACCCACGCGTGACACCGACCTCCTCGCCGACCTGGCCGGTCGGGCGGCGGTGTCGGTGACGATGTCGATCGGCACGCTGGACGAGGAGGCCTGGCGGCTCTCGGAGCCCGGCACGCCCCATCCACGTCGTCGGCTGGAAGCGCTCGCTCGACTTCGCGACGTCGACATCGACGTGGCGGTGCTCATGGCCCCGGTGTTGCCGGGGCTCTCCGACGACCCACGCCAGATCGAGGAGGTGCGGCAGGCTTGCGCCGAGGCCGGCGTCGCGGTCTCGGGTCCGACGAGACTCCACCTGCGGTCGCCCGCCCTGCGGGCCCACTACCTCGACTGGCTGGGCGAGGCGGCGCCCGAGGCGGTCGCCGCCACGGAGCGGTCGGTGTCCGTCCCGCCACCGAAGCGACGGCGGCGAGCCAATCGCCGACCGGCACACGACGGGCAACTGCAACTCGGCGTCTGACCCTCAGTCATCGGAGCCGAGACCCTCGCGGCGGTGGATGTGCCGGCCCGGCACCGGGGTGTGGGCTGGGTCGTCGAGGAACAGCCGGCCCTCCCCGACATGCAGGAGTGATGGGCCGTAGGCCTCGACGAGGTTGGCCTCCGTCAGCACCTCGTCGGACGGCCCGGCCGCGACGGCCCGTCCGGAGAGGAGCACCGTGTAGTCGGCCACCCGAGCCTCGGACAGATCGTGGGTCGTGAGGATGACCGTGCAGCCGCGAGAGCGCTCGTCGTGGATGACCTCGTCGATCGCCTGGGCGGTCGGTAGGTCGATGCCGGTGAGGGGCTCGTCGAGCAGCAGCATGTCGTGGGGCTGGGCGAGGCCCTGGGCGACGAAGACCCGCTGGCGCTGCCCGCCCGACAACTCCCGGAGATGGCGATTGGCGAGCTCGGTGATCCCGAGCCGCTCCATGGCCTCGTCGACGGCCACCCGATCCCGGGGCCGCCCGACCCGCCCGAACGCCCCGGCGCCGGCGAACCGGCCCATGAGGACGATCTCTCGCACGGTGACGGGCAGGACGTCGTTCACCTTCGTGGTCTGGAGGACGTAGGCGATCCGGTGGCGGTCGTGGGCTCGGGCCGGCACCTCCAGACGACCCGACCGGGGCTCGAGGAGGCCGGCGATCGCCGACAGAAGCGTCGACTTGCCGGAGCCATTCGGGCCGATCACCGCAGTGACGCCGCCGGTGGGGATCGTGAACGTCGAGGCGGCGATGGCGACGTGGGACCCGTAGGCCAGCACCAGGTCGGTGGCGGCCACGGAGGGGGTCACGCGCACCGCCGGCAGAGACCGCTGATCTCGAGTTCGTGTCCGGTGGGTCGGAACCCGGCGGGATCGGCGATCGCCCGGACGATGACCTCGACCCGTTCCTCGACCCCCGAGGGGATGTCGACGTCCTCGACGGAGCCGCAGTCCGTGCAGACGAGGTGGTGGTGGTGGCCGGCGAGCCACTCGGCGAGCTCGTAGCGGGTGACGCCACGAGCCCCGAAGTGGGGGACCGCCACCTCTGCCGACTCGAGCACCGTGAGGGTCCGATACAGCGACGACAGGGGCACGTCGTCGCCGAGCTCGTCGTGCAGCTCGGCGGCCGACAGGGGGCCGTCGGCGTTGGCGAGGGCCGTCACGACGGTCTGGCGCCCGCGGGTGTAGCGCACGTCGTGCTCGCGCAGGCGTGTCGCCACCTCGCGGTGGAGGCGGTCGCGGTGCATCCGGGGGCTTGCCGTTGTCGTCATCCGATGAGTATGATTCTCATCATAGGAACGATTCTCATTTCTGTCCAGACATCGGGAGCCTACATGCGAACTGTCGCCAGCCCTCTCCGTCTCGTCGCCGTGCTCGGCGCCCTGGCGCTCGTTCTCGCCGCGTGTGGCGGGACCGCGGACCCGTCGGTCGATGGCGACGCGGGCACCGACGCGACCGATACCACGGAGGCCACGGAGACGACGGAGGCCCCGGACACGACGGAGGCCACCGAGCCCGAGGGGCCGGCCACCGACCTGACCATCGTCGCCACCACCACGATCCTCGGCGACGTCCTCCGCAACGTCGTCGATGGCGACGCCGTCGTCGAGGTGCTCATGCCGATCGGCGCCGACCCCCACGACTTCCAGGCCTCCTCGGCCCAGGTGGCCGCCGTCAACGGCGCCGACCTGGTGGTCGCCAACGGCCTCTTCCTGGAGGAAGGCCTCGAGGACGTGCTCGACGCAGCCGCCAACGACGGGGCCAACGTGTTCGAAGTGGCGCCGCTGCTCGACCCGATCCCATTCGGCGAGACGAGCCATGGCCACGGTGACGACGACCATGGCCACGACCACGAGGACGACGACCACGGAGACGAGGAGTCCAAGGAGGACGACCACGACCATGACCACGAGGGCGACGACCCCCACGTGTGGATGGACCCCGTGCGCATGGCCGAGGCGGCCCGGCTGATCGCCACCGAGCTGGCCGCCATCGACGACTCGGTCGACTGGACCGCCAACGCCGAGGCGTACGCCGCCGAACTGGAGGACCTCGACGGCGAGATCGCCGATCTCCTCGCCGGGATCCCCGACGACGACCGCAAGTTGGTGACCAATCACGAGTCGATGGGCTATTTCGCCGACCGGTACGACTTCGAGATGGTCGGCGTGGTCATCCCCGGTGGCTCCACGCTCGGCGACCCGAGCTCCGAGGAGCTCGCCGGCCTCGTGGCGACGATGCAGGCCGAGGGCGTCGATGTCGTGTTTGCCGAGACCACCGACCCGTCGGCCCTCGCCGATGCGGTCGCCGCCGAGCTCGGCACCGACGCGCAGGTCGTGGAGCTGTTCACCGGCTCGCTCGGCGAGCCCGGTTCGGGGGCCGAGACGTACGTCGACATGATGCGGACCAACGCCGAGTTGATCGCCGCTGCGCTCGGCTGACGGGGTACGGTCCCCGGCGTGGACTGGCTGATCGAGCCCTTCGAGCTGGCATTCCAGCAGCGGGCGCTGCTGGCCGGGGCGCTCGCCTCGGTGACACTCGCCGTCGCCGGCACCTGGGTGGTGATCCGTGGGATGGCCTTCCTCGGCGACGCGCTTGCCCATGGCGTGATCCCCGGTATCGCCCTCGCCGTGCTGTTGGACTTCAACCTGGTCGTGGGGGCGGCGGCGGCCGCAGTGGTGATGATCGTCGCCATCAACCTCGTCCACCGCCAGACCACCTTCTCCCAGGACACGGCCATCGGGCTGCTCTTCGCCGGCATGCTCGGCCTGGGCGTGATCCTCGTGTCCCGGACCACCTCCTACACCGGCAGCCTCACGTCGATCCTGTTCGGCGACATCCTCGGGGTCTCGACCCAGGACCTCGTCACGCAGGCCGTCGTGCTGGCGGTGGCGGTGGCGGTGGCGGTCCTCTTCTACCGATCCTTCCTCGTCCTCTCGTTCAACGAACAGAAGGCCGAGGTCCTCGGCCTCCGGCCGGGATTGGCCAACGCCGTCCTGTTGGGTCTCGTGACGGTGGCGATCGTCGGCTCCTTCCAGGCGGTGGGGACGCTGTTGGTGTTCGGGCTGCTCGTCGGCCCCCCGGCCACCGCCACCCTGGTGGCCCGGCGGGTGCCCGCCGTCATGGTCACCGCCGCCCTCATCGGGCTGGTCTCGGTGGCAGCGGGACTCGTCATCTCCTACCACGCCGGCACGGCGGG
>JBFLKR010000191.1:0-3656 GCA_040883295.1 Acidimicrobiia bacterium | reverse complement strand
GGGAGTCCACGTCGGGCGAGTCCACGTCCGGCGAGTCCATGGGGTCGGGTGTGTCATCGAACGGCGAGTCGTTGTCGTCGTCGACGATGACGAGCGTCGTGGGCGGCGTCGGGTCGGGCATGGGGACCTCCCGAACGACGCCCGGCTCCTGGAGGGTGATGCCCTCGGGGGCCGACGTGTCCGAACCCGGGCTGGCGGCGGCGATGGCGCCGAGGCCGAGGGTGGCGGCGGCGGCGATGCCGGCCACCGTGCGCCAGCGCTTCGACTGGAGGATCTGGTCCTTGGTCTGCATGGTCTGCTCCTTTCGGTACGAGCTACTGGGTCAGGATGCGGGTCGAGGATGAGACGGTCCTGTGGCGCCGATGAGACCCTTCTCACCGACTCGGCGGGCGCTCTCTAGCCAGCGCTCGGCGATGGCGAGACGGGTGCCCACGTCCTCGGGCCACGTCGCGTGCTGCACCCGGAAGGGACCGGTGGCCAGGCCGACGACGACGGCAGCGGCCCGCCGTCGCAGGTCGACCGGATCGAGACGGGCGTCCCAGCGACGCAGCAGGAGGCCGGCGAACTCGCCCACCCGTTCGGGTCGGGCGGCCGACGATCGCTGCCAACTGGCGAGGTGACCGATCATCGTGGCGGGGTCGTCGGCGGGTCGACCGAGGCCGTAGGTATCGACGTCCAGCAGGCCCGTGACCACCCCGCCGTGCACCAGCAGTTGCGACTCGTAGAAGTCGCCATGGCTGGGGACGTCCGCCGGGGCGTCGTCGGGCCCGATGCCTGCCACGATCTCGCCGACCCGATCCGCCTCCTCCGGGAGGATGCGACCCAGCAGGGCGACGAGACCGCCGAGGCGGTCGATCGGTGAGCGGGCGACGGCACCGTCGAGCGGTTGGGGCAGGCGGGTCAGGAGCCCGTCGACGGCACCGGGATCGGGGAGGTCGCCGCCGGGGTCGTCGAGCACCGACCGCAAGGTGCGCCCCGGCATCGCCTGGAGGACCACGATGCCTCGATCGGGATCCACCCCGAGGCTCTCGGGCACGGGCAGGCCCACGGGCAGGGAGCGATGGTGGCGATGCAGGCGCTCCGCCTCGTGGGGCCGGACCACCTTCAGGTAGATCGTGGGGCCGACACCGGTGGTGACCTCCACGACCGCCCGACGACCCGGTCGGTAGGCACGCAGCCGGGGCCGGGGCGTGGCATCGGACACGCCGAGGTCGGCGAGGAGGCCGGCGGCCACCGAGGCGTCGAGGGCGGGCGCCAGGCCGGGGAGGGCGGGATCGTGCGGCACGGTCCACACACCGACTCGCTGGTCGGCGGCCTCGACGACGACCGCACCGTCCGGGATCTCGCCCGTGGTGGCGACGACGTCGTGGTCCCCCCCGGCCGGGCCCACGAGCTCGGTCCCGAATCGCACCGTGAGTGAACGCCCGGGCCACCAGGTGATCTGGCGAGCGGTGGCCGCGGTCACCTCGACACCGAACGTGGCGAAGGCGGTGGTGATCGGCTCGGGCACCCCGTCGGCGACCAGGAGGTCGGCCATCGCCGGGATGGCGTCGTCACGGAGACGGGCGGTGCGCGGATTGGTGACGGCCATGGCTTGAGCCTCGAACCCGGCGATGAGGGGTCCATGAGGCGGCGATGAGAGTTCTCTCATGCGGCGAGCGGTGACACCCCGCCCGGCGACGCCGTAGCCTTTCATGCCCCATGGAGACGCCCACGCCCCCCGACCTGTTCGCCGGCGACGTCGAGGCCGTCATCTTCGATCTCGACGGCGTCATCACCGATACCGCCTCGGTCCACGCCACCGCCTGGAAACGGCTGTTCGACGAGTACCTGCGCGAACGTGCCGAGTCCCGTGACGAGGAGTTCGCGGAGTTCACCGAGCAGGACTACTTGACCTATGTCGACGGCAAGCCCCGCTACGAGGGCGTGGCCTCGTTCCTCGAGTCGCGCGACATCGAGCTGCCGTGGGGCGATCCGGACGACGGGCCCGACGCCGAGACCGTCTGCGGCCTCGGCAACCGCAAGAACCGGCTGTTCCGCGACACCCTCGCCGCCGACGGCGCCGACGTCTTCGGGGCGTCGGTCACCCTGCTCGGTCGGCTCCGCGACGCCGGGATCGCCACCGGCTGCGTCTCGTCGTCGAAGAACTGCCGCTTCGTGCTCGAGTCGGTCGACCTGATGGATGCCTTCGACGAGATCCTCGACGGCAACGACGCGGCCGAGCGGGGCCTCCCCGGCAAACCCCAACCCGACACCTACCTCGACTGCGCCCGGCGGCTCGGCGTGGACGCCGCCCGGTCCGCCATGGTGGAGGACGCCCTCTCGGGGGTGGCGTCGGGGGCGGCCGGCGGGTTCCGCCACGTCATCGGGGTGGACCGCGGCGCCGGACGTACCGCCCTGTTGGAGGCCGGCGCCACCGTCGTGGTCGACGACCTCGGCGCCTTCCTGTGACCCCGCTGACCGATCGGCTGGCCGTCACCGACGACGGCTGGCAGCTCGTGGAGACCGGCTGGGACCCCGAGCGCGCCGTCGCCCTCGGGTCGAACTTCCTCGCCGGGAACGGCTACCTCGGTTATCGGGCCACCAGCCCCGAGCAGGGCGTCGAGGACTTCGTGGCCCTCGTCGTCAGCGACACGTACGACTGCGCCGACGGGCACTGGACCGAGTTGACCACCGCCCCGAACCCGCTCTTCGTGGCGGCCCGGGTCGACGGGGTGGGTCTCGAGGTGTCGGCGGCGTCCGAGGTCACGGCCTCCCTCGACCTGCGCACGGGGACGGTGGGCCTGCGCCAGGTCCACGACGTCGACGGCGCCCGGGTCGCGATCGAGGTCGAGCGGTTTGCCTCCTACGACGACCTCCACCTGTTGGCCCAACGCTGGACGCTCGCCACCGACCGAGACGTGGCCGTGGACGTCGACGCCGGCATCGACGCCGAGGTGTGGAGCCTCAACGGCACCCACCTCCCGCGCGTGGACCTCCGGGCCGTTGGGGGCAAGCTCGTCGCCACCGGGACCACGGTCGAGAGCGGCATCGAGGTGGCGGTGGTCGCATCGACCGCCGTCGCCGGAGGTCGGGTGGAGGCGGAGGAGGCGGCCCGCGACGGCGAGCGAGTGCTGACGCGGCGACGGGTGGAGCTGGCGGCGGGCGACACGCTCGTCGTCGAGACGGTCGCCGCCGTTCGCACCTCCAGCGACGGCCCGGAACCCACGAGGACCGCCTCGGAGCTGGTGACCGTCGCCACCGAGGCCGGCTGGGAGCGGCTCCGCGCCGCATCGGACACCCGGTGGGCCGAGATCTGGGAGGCGATGGACGTGCGGATCGACGGCAACGCCACCGACCAGGCGACCCTGCGGTTCGCGGCCTACCACAACCGGATCTGCACCCCCGCCCACACCGACCACCTGCCGATCGGCGCCCGCGGGCTGTCCTGCCAGGCCTACCAGGGGGCGGCGTTCTGGGACCAGGAGGTGTACAACCTGCCGGCGTTCCTGTTCACCGAGCCGGACATCGCCCGCTCCCTGCTCGTCTACCGCCACCGCACCCTCGACGGCGCTCGCCGCAAGGCGGCCCGGCTCGGCTACGACGGCGCCTTCTTCGCCTGGATCTCGGGCCGGACCGGCGACGAGCTGTGCCCCGACATCTTCTTCACCGACGTG
>JBFLKR010000190.1:0-2561 GCA_040883295.1 Acidimicrobiia bacterium | reverse complement strand
ATGGTCACGGCGGCCGACGACCCGCGCCAACGCCTGGTCTTCGTCGTGACACTGCGCGCCGACCGATACCACCTCGCCCTCGACGAGCCCCGGTTCGCCGAACGGTTCGACGACGGCGTCATCCACGTCCCACCCATGCTCCCCCGAGAGCTGGAGGCGGCGGCGATCGAGCCGGCCCGACTGGCGGGCGCCGATGTCGACCCGGCGCTGTTGACGACCCTCGTCGCCGACGTCGGCGGTCGACCCGGCAGCCTCCCCCTCTTCCAGTACGTCCTCACCGAGCTGTACGACCGCGGACGCCCCATCCTCTCGCTGGCGGACTATGAAGCGGCGGGTGGCCTGCACGGCGCCATCGGTCGCCGCGCCGAGTCGGTCTTCGCCGACTTCTTCGAGCACGAACGACAGGCCTGCCGGCACCTCTTCCTCCGAATGGTGGCCATCGCCGACGAGGGCGTGACCCGCCGCCGTCTGACGATCGCGGAGGCCCATGCCCTCGGTCTCGACGAGGGCACCGTCGAAACCGTCGTCGACGCCTTCGTGGCGGCCCGACTGGTCACCACCGGCGAGGACCCGGCCACCCACGAGGCGACCGTGGAGGTGGCCCACGAGGCGCTCTTCGAGGCCTGGCACCGGCTGGCGACCTGGCTCGACGACGCCCGGCAGGACCTGCACCGGCACACCGTGTTGGCCGCGGCGGTCGGCGAGTGGGCGTCGGCAGGCCGCGATCCCAGCTACCTCTGGACCGGACGCCGGTTGGCCGACCACCAGGCCTGGACGGATTCGTCCGGGTTCCGACTCGATGCCGGGGAGCGGGCGTTCCTCGAGGCATCGGCGGAGGTCGAGACGGCCCGGGAGCAACGCGATCGGCACCGTCGTCGCGCCAACCGGCTCGGCCCGGTGCTCCTGGTGGCCCTGGTGGCGCTCATCACCATCGCCGGCGTCGCCCTCTATCGAGCCTCCGTCCTCGGCTCGGCTCCCGCAGCCAAGGCGCTGGTCCTCGACGCCTCGGTGGAGGACGCTGCGACGCAGCTGCTCCTCGACGGGCTCGACGAGGCAGCCAAAGCCCACGACGTGGCGGTGGAGACCGCCCGGGTGGGCACCGACTCGGGCCCCGAGATCAACCGAGCGATCGAGGTGCGACCCGACGTGGTGATCATCGGCCGGCACGCCGGCGAGGTGTTCGGCCCCACCTTCTGGGAAGGGCTCGAGGTCGAGGACCGACTGGGCACCGGCACGGTCGTCGTCGACTTGTCCTCGGAGGACGTGCGCCCGAGCAACTACCTCACCGGCAGGCGGGCGGACTGGGTCCGGGTCGAGTTCGCCGACGCCGAGGCCGGCATCCTCGCCGGGGTCCTGGCGGCCGAGCGAACCGAGACGGGCATCGTCGCCTTCGTCGACGACCAACCCGGCGAGGACGCGCTGCTCCTCGCGGGATTCGTGTGGGGCGCACACGAGCACCATCCCGACGTCGAGGTGGTCGTGGTCCACACGCCGGTCGACGGGCATCCCAACCTGGCCGATCGCCCGGCCGGGACCGAGGGCGCCTACGCCAGCACGCAACGGGCGATCGCGGCCGGCGCCGACGTGGTCTTCGAGGCCCATGGGGACGGCGACGCCGGCGTGGCGCGGGGCGCCGCCGATGCCAACCGTCCCGTTTGGGTCATCGGCCACGACTCCGACCTCCACGCCGACCTCATCGACACCGACCCGGCAGCGGCGGATCGGGTGCTGGCATCGGTGGTCCGCCGCTACGACGTCGTGGTCACGGAAGTGGTGGAGCGGCTCTTGAACGGCGAGTCCATCGACGACCTCCTCCTCCATGTCGGCAACGGCGGCATCGACGTGGCCTGGCGTGGCACCGGGAAGCTCACGCTGAGCGAGGCGAGCCGGCTCGAGGCCACCCGGGGACACCTCTCGGATGCCGCCCACGAGAGGTGGGACGAACCGGTCTTCATTGGCATGGGCGGCCCGAGCCCCCTGAGGGACGCGACCCGGCTGGCCGAGACGGACCTCACGACTGCGGCCGCGTTCCTCCCTGAAGGCCCGTGGATCGACGACCTCGGCGTCGCCCTCGTGGGCCAGACCCTCACGGTCGACGCCGCTGCCGGCATCGCGCCCTCCGCCGGCGCCTGGGTGGTCGTGGGCCGGATGGGGGCCGCGGTGTCGACTCGGGCCGTGTCCCCGCCCGACATCGCCCTCCAACCGCCGTGGCAGACACCGCACCTCTGGGACACCTTCGAACCCCGCAGCTGGACGATCATCCCCACCAATACCGCCGACCAGGTCACGGTCAGACTCGACCGACCCGGACGGTGGATGATCGGCATGGGCATCGCCTACGAGGAGTGGATCCTCGACGACACGCTCTCGCCTGTGGGACACCCCGAGTACTCGGCCTACCAGCGGTTCCGACCCGTCTGGCGAACCTTCGAGGTGGTCGACCCTGCGGCCAGCACTCCTGGGTCCTGACGCGACGGGGGCCGGCACCGTGGTGCCGGCCCCGTCACCCGTGGAGGGCTACTTGGCCAGGGCAGCCAATCAGTCGATCTCCATCTCGAAGT
>JBFLKR010000021.1:0-11023 GCA_040883295.1 Acidimicrobiia bacterium | reverse complement strand
GCCGCCTGCCCGGCGGCCGACCAGCGAGGCGTCAGCCGCCCGCAGGGCGCCGGATGTGACGTGGGCGCCTACGAGTTGGTGCCCTGATCGATTGGCTGTCGATTGGTCCCCGGGCCGGCGGCCCGGGGAGCAATTGCGTCAGCCCTTCTCGATGGGCATGCCCACTGCGTTGCCCCACTCGGTCCACGAGCCGTCGTAGTTGCGGACGGTCGGGTAGCCCAGCAGGTAGTGGAGCACGAACCACGTGTGGCTCGACCGCTCCCCGATCCGGCAGTAGGCGATGACCTCCTCGTCGGCCGACAGGCCCAACTCGTCGCGGTAGATCGCCTCGAGCTCGTCGCGTGACCGGAAGGTGCCATCGTCGTTGGCGGCCGCCTTCCACGGCTTGGACTTGGCGCCGGGGATGTGGCCACCCCGCAGCACCCCCTCCTGGGGATAGTCGGGCATGTGGAGCTTCTCACCCCGGAACTCCTCGGGTGACCGCACGTCGACGAGCTGGCCGCCGGCGGCGGCGAACTCGCGCACCTCGTCCCGGAACGCCCGGATGCGGGTGTCGTCGCGCACGGGCACCGGGTACTCGGCGGGATGGACCTCCGGTGCGTCGGTGGTCAGGGGGCGACCCTCCTCGATCCACTTCGCTCGGCCGCCGTTCATGAGACGGGTGTTGGTGTGGCCGAAGAGCTCGAAGACCCAGAGGGCGTAGGCGGCCCACCAGTTGTGGTTGTCGCCGTAGAAGACGACCGTCGTGTCGGGGGTGATGCCCTTCTCCGAGCACAGGGCGGCGAAGTCCTCGGGTGAGAGGTAGTCACGGACGACCTCGTCGTTGAGGTCGGTGTGCCAGTCGAGCTTCACGGCCCCGGGGATGTGGCCCGTGTGGTAGAGCAGCACGTCCTCGTCGGACTCCGCGATGACCACGTTCGGGTCGTCGGCGTGGTCGGCCACCCACTGGGTGGTGACGAGCTTCTCGGGGTGGGCGTACTCGGCGAGGGCGGGATCGGTGTCGTGCGGTGCGGTCATGGTCGGCCTCCTTGCATGCCCACGATACCCCTACGGCGATAGGGGAAAATGTCCGGACGAGATCAGGCGGCGGCCAGTTCGCCGACCTGTCGCTTGAGCCGGGCGATGATCGCCCCCATGCCGTTGAGGCGCTGGGGCGTCACGACCTCCTCGAGGCCGATGCCCAGGTAGAAGTCGTTCGGGATGGCGAGGATCGCCTCCGGGGTCTCACCGTCGAGGCCCTCGTGGAGGATCCCGGCGTACCCGCGGACGGTGGGCGATTCCGGCGGGGACTCGAAGAAGATGCGCACCCGGCCCTCGTCGTCGAGGCGGGTGTGCAGGAAGAAGGGCGTCTGGCACTCGTGGACCTGCTCGAGGGACCCGGCGTCGACGTCGTCGGGGAGCGGCGGCACCCGGCGGGAGTAGTCGAGCAGCGCCTGGATCCGGAGGTCCTTCGGCGCGGTGCTGAACAAGGTCAGGATCTTCTGCAATCGGGGCGGGAGCATGTCCCGATCGTAGGTGCTCCGCCGAGTCAGGGGGCGGGGCGTCGGCCGCTAGGTTCGCGGGCGCACCCAGAAAGGACACCCCGCATGCAACTCGACGGCGCATCCGCCATCGTCACCGGTGGCGCCTCCGGCCTCGGCGGCGCCACGGCCCGCCTGCTCGCCGGCGACGGCGCCCACGTCGTGGTCATCGACCTCAACGAGGAGGCCGGCGAGGCCATGGCCTCCGAGCTGAACGGTGCCTTCGTGAAGGCCGACGTCCGCGACCCCGATCAGGTCCAGGTCGCCGTCGACACCGCCGTCGAGATGGGCCCGTTGCGGGCGCTGGTGAACTGCGCCGGCGTCGGCAACCCGGGACGGACGCTCAACCGCGATGGTGAGCCGCTGGCGCTCGACTTCTGGGACTTCGTGGTCTCGATCAACCTGACCGGCACCTTCAACTGCATCCGCCTCGCAGCGGCCGCCATGGCGAACAACGAGCCGAGCGAGGGAGACCGGGGCGCCATCGTCAACACCGCCTCGGTCGCCGCCTACGACGGCCAGATCGGCCAGGCCGCCTACTCGGCATCGAAGGGCGGCATCGTGGGCATGACGCTCCCGATCGCCCGCGACCTCTCGGCGGTCGGGGTGCGGGTCAACACGATCGCGCCGGGGATCATCGACACCCCGTTGCTCGCCGGCCTCCCCGAGCCCGCCCGAGTGTCGCTCGGCCAACAGGTGCTCCATCCCCAGCGGCTCGGCCTTCCCGAGGAGTACGCAACCCTCGCCCACTTCCTGCTCACCCACGGCTACATGAACGCCGAGTCGATCCGGATGGACGGCGGCATCCGGATGGCGCCCAAGTAGGCCCGGCTCCGCCGGGCCGTAACGGGTAGCGGGTATCGGGTATCGAGATGAGAACGACCGGACAGCGACTCGACGAACACCAGGCAGCCATCCAGCGGATGCTCCACTGGTGGGCCCAGCTCCTCCCTGCCCTCGCCGCCATGGAAGAACGGGTCGACCGTCTCGCCGCCGAGGTGGCGGCGAACGGCGGCGACCCGGCCCTCGCCGAGGAGGTCCGGACACTGCGGGAGCTCCTGTCGACCGCCGCCGAGGACGTCCGCCGCCTGAACGCGTCCCGCTCCCAGTAGCCGCAGTCGATACCCGATACCCGGTACCGAGCCCGGCGCAGCCGAGCTCTAGAGACTGATCACCTGGTCGGGCATGTTCCCGGCCAGCGCCCCATAGAGGTCGGGGAAGCAACCGACCATGGCACCCTCGACCATATCGATGGGCTCGCACTCGGCGGCCTCGGTCCGGCCCTTCCCGGTGACGGGATCACACCAGCGGGGCTCGCCCTCGGCGAGGTGGCGCTCCAGCGCGCACATGTCGCACGCCATGAGCAGCATCCCGGTCTCCTTGGCCAGTGCCGAGAGCCGCTCGCCGATCGGGTCGCCCTTGCGCAGGGCGAAGGCGTTGTCGTCGAAGAAGAAGATGCCGACCACCTCGACGCCGTGGGTGCCCGCCTCGAGTTGGGGCAGGATCATCTGCCCGACCTTGTAGCTGGCGGCCCGGGGGGTGTTGAGGACGTAGGCGACCTTCATGCGATGCTCCCGTTCGGTGGTTCGGCCCGCACCCTATTGCTCCCCCGAGGGGACCTCGGCGTGCCGTACGATGCAGCCATGATCGGCGTCTTCGACTCGGGCCTGGGAGGGCTCGGCGTCCTCGCCGACATCCGCCGACTCGAGCCCCGGGCCGACCTCGTCGCCCTCGCCGACCAGGCCCACGCCCCCTACGGCGACCGCCCGCCCGAGTCGGTGGCCGCCTGGACCCACGCCGCCACCGACCACCTCATCGGCCTGGGGTGCGACACCGTCGTCATCGCCTGCAACACCGCCTCGACGGTCGCCCTCGCCTCGCTGCGGGCCGCCCGGCCCGACACGGCCTTCGTGGGCATGGAACCGGCCGTCAAGCCCGCGGCCGACTCCACCGGCACCGGGGTCATCGCCGTCCTCGGCACCACCCGCACCATCGAGGGCCCGCTGCTCGCGTCGGTGGTGGAGCGCTTCGGGGCCGGGCACCGCGTGCTGCCGATCGCGCTCCCCGGGCTCGTCGACCTCATCGAGGACGGGTTGGTGGACGGCGAGGCCACCGGCCGCCTGTTGGCGGCCCGTCTCGCCCCCGCGCTCGAAGCAGGCGCCGACACCTACGTGCTCGCCTGCACCCACTACGGCTTCGCGCGGCACCGCATCGAGGAGGTCGTCGGCGAGGCGACGGTCATCGACCCGGCCGAGGCAGTCGCCCGCCAGGCGCTCCGGGTGCACCCCGAAGCGGCGGCCGGCAGCGGCACGCTGCGCCTCCTGACGACCGGCGACCCCGTCCGCATGCGCCGTCAGGTGGGCCTCATCCTCGGGTGGGACGACCCGGTGGCACCCGTCCGGCTCAGCGTCCCTGTTCGCTGAGCACGAAGTCGACGACCCGGTCGATCTCGTCGGGGGTGAGCGCATCGGCGAATCCCGGCATGCGGGACCGCCCGTTCGTCACGGTGGCGATGTGGTACGAGCGGGGCTGCTCCGACGAGGGGGACCCGAAGCCCAGGGGCGGGCCCGACACGCGGCCCTCGAGGTTGGGGCCGTGGCAGCCGGCGCAGAAGATCTCGTAGATCTGGGCACCCGAGGCACCCTCCTCCACGGCAGGCACGCACCCGGCGAGGCCGAGGGCGACGACGGCGACCACCAACCGCATGCGCATCGGCCAGACGGTAGGACGGTTCCCGGCCAATACCGGGTGCCCACCGCGCCGGCAGTACCCTCCCCCGCCGCATGCCCACCTCCCGGATCCGGGTCGCCGCGACCGGCTTCGCCATGGGGACCGCCGACCTCGTCCCCGGCGTCTCCGGCGGCACCATCGCCCTCGTCGGCGGCATCTACGACGAACTCATCGACTCGCTTGCCGCCGTCGACCGCGAGGCCCTGCGGCTCGTCGCCTCGGGCCGCTTCCGCGACGCCGCCCGCCACGTCAATCTCGGCTTCCTCGCCACCGTGCTGGCCGCCATCGCGGTGGCGGTGGTCTCCCTCGCCGGCCTCCTCGACGGTTGGCTCGGCGAGCCCGACAGTCGCGCCCGCCTCTTCGCCTTCTTCGCCGGGCTGGTGGTGGCATCGATCTTCGCCGTCTCCCGGCACGTCGACTGGTCGCCGGCCCGCTTCGGGCTCATGGCCGGGGGCACCGCGGTCGGGCTGGCCGTCGCCCTCGCCACCCCCACCCAGACCCCGGCGACCGCCGGTTGGGCGATCCTCGGCGGGGCACTGGCGATCTGCGCCATGATCCTGCCCGGGATCTCCGGGTCGTTCATCCTGCTACTCGTCGGCCAGTACGAGCGGGCCATCGGGGCCGTCGCCGACCGTGACCTCGCCACGGTCGCGCTGTTCGGGATCGGCGCCGTCGTCGGCCTGTTGGCCATGGTCCGGGTGCTGCGATGGGCCCTGCACCGCTTCCACGACCAGACCCTCGCCGTCCTCGTGGGCTTCATCGTGGGCACCCTCCCCCGGCTGTGGCCGTGGGACGCGTGCCCCGGTTGCGAGGAGCCCGGGTGGTACCTGCCGACCACGGGCGACGCCCTCGTCGGCCTCGGGCTCGCCGCCATCGGCGCCATCCTCGTCCTCGCCGTCGACCGACTGGCGCCCGAGCCCGTCGCATAGGCTCCGCCCATGCGCATCGCCGTCATCGGAGCCGGGTCGTGGGGCACCACGGTCGCCTCGGTCGTTACCACCAAGGCCGAGGTGACCCTGTGGGCCCGCCGACCGGCGTTGGCCACCGCCCTGGCCGAGGGCGCCAACCCCGACTACCTCCCGGGCATCGACCTGCCACGACTGGCGGCGTCGGCCGACCTCGCCGAGGTCCTCGACGGCGCCGAGGCGGTCCTGGTGGCGGTGCCCTCCCACGGCCTGCGGACCGTGCTCGAGTCGGCCGCCGACCTCATCGACCCCGACGTCACGGTCCTCTCGCTCACCAAGGGCCTCGAGCAGGGCTCCAACCTGCGGATGACACAGGTGATCGCCGAGGTGCTGGAGGGCCACGACCCCCACCGGATCGGCGTCCTGTCGGGGCCGAACCTGGCTCGCGAGATCATGGCCGGCGAACCGGCCGCCACCGTGGTGGCGCTCCGCGACCTCGACGAGGCCGCCCGCCTGCAGGCCGCGATCATGACGCCGGTCTTTCGCGTCTACACCAACAACGACGTGATCGGCGCCGAAGTCGCCGGGGCGACGAAGAACGTCATGGCGATCGGTGCCGGCATGGTCCACGGGTTGGGCTTCGGGCTCAACACGATGGCCGCCATGGTCACCCGGGCCCTCGCGGAGGTCACCCGGCTCGGCATCGCCCTCGGCGGCCATCCCCTCACCTTCGGGGGGCTCGCCGGGGTCGGCGACCTCATGGCCACCTGCCTCTCCGACCTGTCCCGGAACCATCGGGTGGGCGTCGAACTCGGCCGGGGGCGACGGCTGGCCGACATCATCGCCGACACGAAGATGGTGGCCGAGGGGGTGAAGAGCACCCGACCGGTCCTCGACCTCGCCGCCGCCCACGACATCGAGTTGCCCATCGCCGCCGAGGTCGCCCGGGTGCTCGACGGCGGTGACCCGGCCGAGAGCGCCGGCCGACTCATGGGGCGGGCCGCCAAGCCCGAGGGGTACGGGATCGTCGGGTGACGCCGGCCTGCCCCACCAGCCAGCCCCCGGCCCCGGCATCCCGAGCGCCGGCTGCGATCGGGAGGGGGGCGTTGGCTGGGCACGCGATGGAATGACCCGCCCGGCACCTCCCTAGATTGGCGGTGACACCGACCCCCGGGGAGCCATGCCCACCGACGACCTCGACCAGTGGGAATCCGAAGCCATCACCAAGGCGGGGCTGGTGGTGCGGGTCCGCCCGCTCCGACCCGAGGACGCCCCTCGCCTGAAGACCTTCGCCGACAACATGTCGGACGAGTCCCACTACAACCGGTTCTTCTCCGCCCGCCGCCTCGACGACGAGGACATCGCCAAGCTCGTCGACCTCGACTACGACCGGCGGTTCGCCTTCATCGCCGAGCGCGAGGACGACATCGTCGGTGTCGGTCGCTACATGGGCGGCGACGACCCCAACGTCGCCGAGGTGGCCTTCGCGGTCGCCGACGACCTCCACGGCATGGGCGTGGCCACCCTGTTGCTCGAGCACCTGCGGTCCGTTGCGAAGACCCGGGGCATCAACCGGTTCGTCGCCGACGTCCTCGGCACCAACCTCCCGATGATGGAGGTGTTCGACCACGCCGGGTACCCCGTCAACCAGCAGCTCGAGAGCGGTGTCTGGGAGGTGGAACTCGACGTCACCGACGAGGCGCTCGCCGAGATCCTCGCCAGGGAGCAGACCGGCGAGGCGGCATCGGTCGCCCGGCTCCTCCGCCCCCATGGCGTGGCGGTCATCGGGGCCTCACGCTCCCCTGCCTCGGTGGGCGGGGCGCTCTTCCGCAACATCCTCGAGGGGACCTTCCAGGGCGTCGTGCACCCTGTGAACCCGAACGCCGAGGCCATCTTCGGCGTCAAGGCCTACCCATCGGTCCTCGACATCCCCGACCCGATCGACCTCGCCATCATCAGCGTCCCCGCCGCCCTCGCCCCCAAGGTCCTCGACGAGTGCGGACGGAAGGGCGTCGCCGGGGCGGTGATCATCACGGCGGGGTTCGCCGAGACCGGTGAGGAGGGCGCCGTCGCCCAGCAGTCGATGATGGCGACCGCCCGCCACCACGGGATCCGCATCGTCGGTCCCAACTGCATGGGCGTGGTGAACACCGAGGACGGGGTACGCATGAACGCAACCTTCGCCCCCGTCCGCCCCCAGCAGGGACGGGTGGGCTTCGTCTCCCAGTCGGGGGCGCTCGGCATCGCCATCCTGTCGGCCGCCAACGACCTCGGGATCGGCATCTCCACCTTCCTGTCCGTCGGCAACAAGGCCGACATCTCCGGCAACGACATTCTCCAGTTCTGGGAGACCGACCCCGAGACCGACATCGGGTTGCTCTACCTCGAGTCGTTCGGCAACCCGCGCAAGTTCGCCCGCCTGGCGCGCCGCTTCACCCGGACCAAGCCCCTCGTCGTGGTCAAGAGCGGCCGCACCGAGGCCGGTGCCCGCGGCGCGTCCAGCCACACGGCCGCCATGGCGTCGTCGGACGTGCTCGCCGCCACCCTCTTCCGCCAGGCCGGGATCATCCGGGTGGACACCCTCGAACAGCTCTTCAACGTGGCTCGGGTCCTGACCCACCAGCCGCTGCCGACCGGTCGTCGGGTGGCGATCGTGGGGAACTCGGGTGGGCCCGGCATCCTCACCGCCGACGCCTGCGAGGGGGCGGGACTCGAGGTCCCCGAACTGTCCGACGAGGTCAAGGCGCGTCTCCGCGAGGTGTTGCCCGCCGGGGCCGCGGTCGGCAACCCGGTCGACCTGGTCGCCGACTCCGGGCCGGAGGAGTACGAGGCAGCCCTCCGCATCGTCCTCGAGCAGGAGGACATCGACGCCGTCATCATCATCTACACGGACCCACTGGTCAGCGATCCAGCCGAGGTCTCCGAGGCCATCCGGCGGGCGGTCGCCGACGGCCCACCCAAGCCGGTCCTGGCCACCTTCCTGTCGGTGGACTCGGGACCGGTGCTCGCGGTGACCAGCCCCGACGGCACCGACCGGTCGATCCCGGTGTTCCCCTTCCCCGAGGCGCCGGCGGTGGCCCTCGGCCGCATCGCCGACCTCGGCGTGTGGCGTCAACGAGACCCGGGTCGGGTCCCGATCTTCCCCGACGTCGACGTGGCGGCGGCTCGTGACCTCGTCGCCGGCGTGCTGGCCGAGTCACCCGAGGGCCGGTGGCTCGACACCAACGAGATCGTCGAACTGTTGGGTCACGTCGGCGCCCACATGGTGCCGACGGCCCAGGTGGACGACGCCGACGCCGCCGCCGACCTCGCCGCCGAATGGGGGCGACCGGTGGCGATCAAGGTGCAGTCGTCGACGATCCTCCACAAGTCCGACGCCGGCGGTGTGATCCTCGACGTCCAGCCCGGGGACGTCGAGGACGTCGTCAGCGGCATGGCCGAACGCCTCGGTGACGACATGGAGGCCGTCGTGGTCCAGGCGATGTCCGAGCCCGGCGTCGAGGTGATCGTCGGGGTGGTCAACGACCCCGACTTCGGGCCACTCGTGATGTTCGGGCTCGGCGGCACGGCGACGGAGCTCTACCGGGACACCGTCTACCACCTGGTGCCGCTCACCGACAGCGAGGCCGAGAGCATGGTCCGCGCCCCCAAGGCGGCCCCGCTCCTGACCGGCTACCGAGGCTCCGACCCGGTCGACCTCGGGGCGCTCGAGGACCTGCTCCTGCGGATCTCGACGCTCGCCGACCTGGTCCCCGAGCTCGCCGAGCTCGACATGAACCCGGTCATCGCCCGATCCGACGGCGTGGCCATCGTCGACGCCCGGATCCGGCTGGCCCCGCCCTCGCAACCGCCCGACCTCCCGGTCCGTCGACTCACCCGCTGAGGAAACCCCATCGTTCGGGGCGCGGGTCGCCTGCGTTCACCATTCGGACACCTTTGGCCGATACGGTTCCTGTCAGACCGGCAACGGTCGTGGGTCGCACGAAACGCACCCAGCCTTCCTCCAGCCCCCGGGGGTCCCAGACCCCCGGGGGTTCGCCCTCCGGGGGGCATCGGCCCGCAGGTAGGCTCGCTCGCCGTCCCTTCCGCGGAGCCCGCCATGCCCTTCACCTTCGACAACCGGGTCGCCATCGTCACCGGCGCCGGCGGCGGTCTCGGCCGCTCCCACGCCCTCGCCCTCGCCGAGCGGGGCGCCCGGGTGGTCGTCAACGACCTGGGCGGCGACGTGCGCGGCGAGGGCGGCGACCCCGGTCCGGCCATGGCGGTCGTCGCCGAGATCGAGGCGGCCGGCGGTGAGGCGATCGCCGACGGCGCCGACGTCACCGACCCGGACCAGGTGGCGACGATGGTGGCTCGGGCGATGGACCGCTGGGGCCGGGTGGACATCCTCGTGAACAACGCCGGGATCCTCCGCGACAAGTCGTTCTCCAACCTCACCCTGGCCGACATCGATGCCGTCCTCGGCGTCCACCTGCGCGGCACCTTCGTCTGCACCAAGGCCGTGTGGGACATCATGAAGCAGCAGTCCTACGGGCGCATCGTCGTGACGAGTTCCTCGTCGGGCCTCTACGGCAACTTCGGCCAGTCGAACTACGGAGCCGCCAAGATGGGCGTCGTCGGGCTCATGCACACCCTCCACCTCGAGGGGCGCAAGTACGACATCCGCGTCAACGCCCTCGCCCCAGCCGCAGGTACCCGCATGACCGAGGGACTCATCCCCGACGACGCCTTCCGGCTGCTCACCCCCGAGACCGTGTCGGTGGGCCTCGTCTGGCTGGTGAGCGAGGACGCCCCCAGTCGGGTCATCCTCGGGGCCGGCGCCGGGGCCTTCGCCCGCACCATGGTGGTGGAGACCGAGGGTTTCGCGCTGATGGGCGACGACCTCACGCCCGAGTCACTGGCAGCCCGCTCCGACGAGCTGTCCGACCTGACGGGCGCCACCGAGCCCACTGCCGCCTTCGAGCAAACCAGCAAGTTCGTGACCAAGGCCGCCGCAGGCGGCGAGGAGGAATGACATGAAGGAAGCGGTCATCGTCTCGACCGCCCGGACGCCGATCGGCAAGGCCTACCGGGGCATCTTCAACGACACCGAGGCGCCCACGATGGCGAGCCACGCCATCACCGCCGCCGTGGAACGGGCCGGGCTCGAGCCGGGCGAGATCGACGACCTCGTCATGGGCTGTGCCATGCAGCAGGGCACCCAATGGCCCAACATCGGCCGGCTGGCCGCCATGCGGTCCGGGCTCCCCACGTCGGTCTCGGGCATGTCGATCGACCGCCAGTGCTCCTCGGGGCTCATGGCCGTCGCCACCGCCGCCAAGCAGGTGGTGGTGGACGGCTTCGGCCCCACGGTTGCGGCGGGCGTCGAAAGCATCTCGCTCGTGCAGAACGAGCACCTCAACATGCACCGGGCGATGGATCCGGCGCTGTTGGAGCTGCAGCCGGCGATGTACATGCCGATGATCGACACCGCCGAGGTCGTCGCCGAGCGCTACGGCATCGGTCGGGAGGCGTGCGACGAGTACGGCCTGCAGTCCCAGCAGCGCATCGCGGCCGCCCAGGAGCAGGGACTCTTCGAGGACGAGATCGTCCCGGTCACCGCCAAGAAGGTGGTGGTGAACCGCGAGACCGGCGAGACGTCGACCGAAGAGGTGACGCTGAGCCTCGATGAGGGCAACCGGCCCGGCACGACCCTCGAGGGGCTCGCCCAGTTGCCGCCGGTGCGGGGCCCGGGCATGACCGTGACGGCCGGCAACGCCTCCCAGCTGTCCGACGGGGCAGCCGCCGTCGTCGTGATGGAGGCCGCCGAGGCCGAGCGTCGCGGCCTCGAGCCGCTCGGCTACTACCGCGGCATGGCCGTGGGCGGCG
>JBFLKR010000189.1:0-19344 GCA_040883295.1 Acidimicrobiia bacterium | reverse complement strand
GCGTAGTAGAGCGAGGCCCGGGTGAGGGACTGTTCGCGGACCTCGATGTCGGCCGCCTCCAGCAGCGTGATGGCGGTGTTCCGCGTGATGCCGTTGAGGCAGCCATCGGAGGTGGGCGGGGTGGCGACGGCGCCGTCGGTGATGACGAAGACGTTCTCCCCGGAGCCCTCGGCGATGAAGCCCTGGGTGTTGAGCATGAGTGCCTCGTCGTAGCCGGCGGCGACGGCCTCGGACTTGGCGAGGATCGAGTTGAGGTAGGCGCCGGTGCCCTTGGCCGAGGGGATGAGACTCGCCTGGTCGATGCGCCGCCACGACGAGAACCGACCCCGGATGCCGTTGCGGACCCCGTCCTCGCCGAGGTAGGCGCCCCACTCCCACGCCGCCACCATCACATGGGTGGAGGCACCGGCCGGGTTGAGGCCGATCGAGCCGAGGCCGAGGAAGACCAGCGGGCGGATGTAGCACCCGTCGTCGAGGCCGTTCTCGGCCACCACCGACACGGCGATGTCGATCAGCTCGTCGGCCGTGAGCTCGAGTGGGATGCCGTAGGCCCGACAACCTCGGACCAGCCGCGCCATGTGCTCCTGGAGGCGAAAGATGGCCGGGCCACGGTCGGTCGGGTAGGCGCGGATCCCCTCGAACACCCCACTCCCGTAGTGGAGGGCGTGGGAGAGGACGTGCACCTTTGCGTCCTCCCAGGGGACGAATTCGCCGTCGAGCCAGATGACGCGTGAGGGAGTCATGGCGTCAGTCTGCCACCTCGACGGCGGCCTCGCCCAGCCAGCGTGCGTGCCAGTCGAGGATCGCCTCGAACCGCTCGACACGGTGGCGGGGCTTGCCCGATCGGCTCAGTTCGTGGGACTCGCCGGGGAACCGGAGGAACTCCGTCGGGGTGCCGGCCCGGGCCAGCGCGACGAAGAACTGCTCGGCCTGCTCGATGGGACACCGGAAGTCCGCCTCGCTGTGGAGGACCAGCGTGGGCGTGGCGATCCGGTGGGCGGTGGCGAGGGGGCTCTTGTCCCAGAGGTCGTCGAGGTCGTCGGGCATCGCCGACCCGCCCGAGTACCGCTCGGTGAAGAACGTGCCGATGTCGCTGGTGCCCCAGAACGAGGGGAACGAGAGCAGCGCGCGTTCGACCACCGCCGACCGCCAACGGTCGTCGCGGGCCGTGATCCAGGCGGTCATGAAGCCCCCATAGGAGCCGCCCATGATCCCCATCCGTTCGCCGTCGAGGCGGGGGAACCGCTCGAGGGCCGCCTCGACGACGGCGAGGAGGTCGGTCATGTCGTCGCGACCCCAGCCATCGCCGACCGCACCCCGGACCCAGTCACGGCCCCGTCCCGACGAGCCGCGGGGATTGGCCGCCACCACCCCGTACCCGGCCGAGGCGTACACCTGGAACTCGTCGAGGAAGACCTCCCCGTACTGCGACGCCGGCCCGCCGTGGATGTTGAGCAGCAGCGGCACGGGGCCGTCGCCGGGCGGCAGGTACGCCCAGGCGTCGATGGGACCGCCGGGGCCGTCGACGGTGAACCGCTCCCCCGGCACGAGCTCGAGGTCGTCGGCGACACTGGCGTTGAGGTCGGACAGGCGGCGTTCGGTGCCGTCCACGAGGAGGTGGAGCTCGCCCGGCTCGGTGGCCGACGAGGCGGTGAAGGCGACGACCCGGCCGTCGGCCGTGGCGTCGAGCCCGGTCACCGTGCGGTCGCCGCCGATGACCTCGGTGACGTCGCCGTCGACGATCCGCGCCACCCCGACCCGCCCGGCGTCCTCCAGCAGGGTCAGGAAGCCGACCTCGGTGGCCACCGGCACCACCGGAGCCCCGAAGACGAGCACGGTCGACCGATCGAGGTCGGCGACGAGGGGCACCGGGCCCTCGGGGGTCAACCGGTACGGGATGCTGTTGTCGGGCATCGCCGCCAGGTCGGGCATCCCGACCACCACGAGGCCCTCGGGCGTCGATGCCAGCTGCGCCCAGGCCCCGAGCGGGGCGAGCTCGGTCGGTTCGCCGCCCTCGAGGGGCACCGCATGGATGGCGGCCTGGAAGTCGCCGATGGGCCGATCGGAACGGTCGGCGAGGAACACGACCCGGTCGCCGTCGACGGTGAACGTCCGGAAGCGTTCCATCGGCTCGGTGAGGTGGTGCGGATCGGCCTCCCCCGAGGGGTCGACGACGGTGAGGCGATGGCGGGTGTCGTGCGTCCAGCCGATGTTGTCGAACCGGTACGGGATGGCGGTCACCCGCCGGGGGCGGCGGGCCCGCTCGTCTGCCTCGACGTCCCAACCCTCGGCCCACTCGGCCCAGTGGACGACCAGTCGGCCGGCGTCGGCCCACTCGACGCCGCGGACGCCCTTGGGCGCCTCGGTGACGACGGTGGCCTCGCCACCATCGGCCGCGATGACGGCGACCTGGGGCACCTCGTCGACCGCCCGGAGGAAGGCGATGCGGGAGCCGTCCGGCGACCACCGAGGGGTGCCGTCGCCCGGTCCGGCCGTGAAGGGCTCGAGCCCGGCCGCCTCAGTCCACCGGTGGATCGACCGGTCGTAGCGGTCATCGGCAAGGTTGACTCGGGAAACGGTCACGAGGACCTGGCGGCCGTCGGGCGAGATCGCCGGCTCGCCGACGGACGCGAAGGCATCGAGTTGGTCGGGGCGCATGGGCGGGGAGGTTACGACACCTCGACGCCCCGGAGTCGCGAGACGGGCCCGCCGGGGCGCCGGCACCGGAGCGCGGCGACGGCGACCCCCGGGTTCGCGTCAGAGGAGCCAGGTGAGCAACCAGCCGGCGGCCAGTCCCCACACCCCGGCCACGAGGTCGTCGGCGGTGATCCCCAGTGCCCCGGGCAGGCGCTCGGCCGCGGCCACCCCCGGGAAGCGCTTGGTGGCATCGGCGACCCGGAACACCACGAAGGCGGCCGCGAGCGGCCAACCGACGAGGCCGATGGACGCCACGAACATCCCCGCCGCCTCGTCCACCACCACCCAGCCGGGATCGCCGTCGTCGGCGTAGGGCCGGGCCGACCAGAGGGCGAGGCCGGTGACGACCCCGGCGGCAGCGGCCTGGGCCCACCAGCCGATCGGGGCGAGCGCCCAGGCCATGGCGAGGGCCAGCAGGCTGCCGACCGTGCCCGACCCGACGTCGCTGCCCCGGAGCCGGCCCAGCAGGAGGCCCGTGCCGAACCAGGAGGCGACGACCCGGGTCATGGGTGGGTCATGGCCGGGTCACGAGCGGAACTGGAGGAACCGGGCCTTCTCGATGCCGTCGATGGCCTTGAGCTCCTCCACCTGGGTCTCCTCGAGCGGCTCGTCGAGGTCGAGGCCCATGAGGGCGGGCTCGCCGGGTGTCCGGTTGCGGCCCACGACCATGTTGGCGATGTTGATACCCCGGTCACCCAGGAAGGTCGCCACCTTGCCGATGGCACCCGGTCGGTCGCCGTGGCGGACGACGAGCATGTTGCGGCCGAACGGCAGCTCGATCTCCATGTCGTCGATGCCCACCAGGGTCGGCCCCTTGCCGGTCATCGTGCCGACCACCGACGGGGATCGCTCCCCGAGCGTGCCGGTGATCTCCACGATCGAGAGGTACTCCCGAGCGTCGTCGGAGGTTTCCGTCACGACCTTCACCCCGCGGGCTTCGGCGAGCTGGGCGGCGTTGACGTAGGTGACGTGCTCGCTGCTCACCCAGCCCAGCGCCCCCTTGAGGAGCGCCAGCCGAAGCGGGGCACACTGGTGCTCGGCAAGCTCGCCGCCAACGCGCAGCGTGATCTGGGCGGGGGTGCCGCGAGCCAGCGACACGAACAGTGTCGCCAACCGTTCCACCAGGGGGAGGTACGCGGCGACCTCGAGATCGGCCGGCGGCCCGACGTCGAGGTTGACCGCCGACGGGACCAACTCGCCCTCGAGCGCCGCCACCACCGCGGCCGCCACGTCGACACCGGCGCGGTCCTGCGCCTCGGCGGTCGAGGCCCCGAGGTGCGGCGTCAGCACGATCTCGGGGACGTCCCGCAGCGGGCTCCCGGCCGGGAGCGGCTCGTGCTCGTAGACGTCGAGGGCGGCGCCACCGACCTTCCCCGATCGCACCGCCTCGACCAGGGCGTCCTCGTCGATGATCCCGCCCCGGCTGGTGTTGACGATGCGAACGCCGTCGCGCATCGCGGCGAAGGCATCGGCGTCGAGGAGGCCGGCCGTCTCCTTCGTCTTCGGCAGGTGGACGGTGATGAAGTCGGACCGGGCGAGCAGGTCGTCGAACTCGACGACCTCGACCCCGAGCCGGCGCCCCGAGTCGGGGGCGACGTAGGGATCGTGGGCGAGGAGCTCCATGCCGAACGCCCGGGCGCGAGCCGCGACGAGTCTGCCGATCCGCCCGAACCCGACGATCCCGAGCGTCTTCCCGTTGAGCTCGACGCCCTTCAGCGATGACCGGTCCCAGCGACCGGCGCGGATCGAGGCGTCGCCTCGGGGCACGTTGCGGGCCTGGGAGAGGAGGAGGGCGAGGGTGTGCTCGGCGGCGGAGACGATGTTGGCGGCGGGGGCGTTGACGACCATGACACCTGCCGCGGTGGCGGCGTCGAGGTCGATGTTGTCGACGCCGATCCCGGCCCGGCCGACGACGGCGAGGTCGGGCGCCGCCGCCAGCAGGTCGGCGTCGACCTGCGTCGCCGAGCGGACGATGAGGCCCCGGGCACCGGCGAGCGCGGCGATGAGGCCGTCGCGATCACGATCGGTGGCGTCGACGACCTCGCATCGCTCCGCCAGGGACTGGATCCCGGCGGGGGCGATCTCCTCGGCGACGACGACGGTGGGGCGCATGGGGTCCTCGGTTGGCGGTCGGCCCCGAGGCTAGGACGGCCGTCGACGCCATCGGTCATCGCCGGCGCCCCGACGTCCTAGCCTCGCGACATGCTGCGGTTGGACACGGACCTCGCACTGGAACCGGCGGGTGAACACCGCTGGGCGGCCCATGTCTCGCCGGCATGGGACATCGGCGACAACCCCAACGGCGGGTACGTCCAGGCGATCACCCTCGCCGCCCTCGGACGGGAGCTCCCCCACCCCCATCCCCTGACGGCCACCACCCACTACCTGCGACCACTGGCCTCGGACGCCCCCGCCGAACTCGTCGTCGAGACGATCCGTCGGGGCAACTCCGTCTCGACCGGGATGGTGGCCCTCATCCAGGACGACCGGGAGCGAGTCCGGACGCTGGCGACCTTCACCGACCTCGACGAGCAGTCGGGACGCACGCTCCATCGCGGCTACCCACCCGAGTGGCCCGGCCCCGACGCCTGCCTGGGCCGGCCCTCCTCGGAGCCCGCCCCCTATCGGTTCGTCGAGCAGTTCGACATCCGCCTCGTCCCCGACCTCGCCGCCAGCTCATCGACGGAGATCGGCGGGTGGATCCGCTTCGCCGACGGCCGCGGCCCCGACCTCCTGTCGATGCCGCTCTTCGCCGACGGTTTCCCACCGACGGTCCTCGCGCTCGGTGTGCTCGGCTGGGTGCCGACCATCGAGCTCACGGTCCACTTCCGCGCCCGGCCCGAGCCGGGGTGGCTCCAGGCGAGCTTCGCCACCGAGGTGGTGCGCGACGGCGTGTTCGAGGAGGACGGCACGATTTGGGACGCCTCCGGGCGGGTCGTGGCCCACAGCCGCCAGCTGGCCAAGATCCTGCGGTGATCGCCTAACGGATGAGCGCAGCCGCGGTGAGACGGGGGACGACCGACGTCGCCCCGGCCTCGAGCAGCTCTTCGCGACCGAACGACCCCCGCTCGACGGCGACGACGGTCATGCCGGCGGCCACCGCGCTCGCCACGCCGGGTGGGCTGTCCTCCACCGCCAGGCAGTCGGCGGGGTCGACACCCAGGCGGGACGCCGCCTCCAGGAAGAGGTCGGGCGCCGGCTTGCCCTGGGCGACCTCGTCACCCGCCACCGAGGCGTCGAAGTGGTCGGCGAGGCCGGTGGTGCGCAGCGACAGGTCGAGCCGATCCCGGTACGACGAGCTCGCCACCGCCATCGGGACCCGGCCGGCCAGCGTGTCGAGGGCGTCGACGGCGTCCTCGAACGCCTGGAGGTGGGCCTCCAGTTGGGCGTGCATGACCTCGGCGAGCTCCTCGCCGAAGTCCTCGAGCCCCGGCAGCGGTCCGCGGTCGGCCAACACCCCGTGGCACTCGGCCACCGTGCGACCGGTGAGTCGGGCCACGTCCTCGTCGGAGATCGCGACGCCGTGGCGACCCGCCACCGTGCGCCACGCCCGCCAGGAGAGCTCCTCGGAGTCGACCAGCACGCCATCGCAGTCGAAGACGATGGGACGCACGACTAGGCCTTGTCGGCGAGGATGCGGGCGACCGCCGTGGGGTCGGCCCTGCCGCCGGTGGCGCGCATCACCTGGCCGACGAAGAAGCCGGTCAGCTTGCGCTCGCCGTCGGTGAAGCGAGCCCACTCGTCGGGGTTGGCCGCAATCGCCTCGTCGACCGCCGCCTCGAGGGCACCGGCATCGGAGATCTGGACGAGGTCGTGGGCCTCGGCGACCTCCCGAGGAGACCCCTCCCCGGCGAGCACGTGGCCGAGCACCGCGACGGCGCCGGATGAGGACAGGGTGCCGTCCCCGACCAGCTCACCGAGCTCGGCGAGGTGTTCGGCGGCGAGGGCGGTCTCCTCGACCGATCGGCCCTCGCGCCGCAACCAGGCGGTCACGTCCTGGGTGAGCCAGTTGGCGGTGCGGCCGGGGTCGGCGCCGGCATCGACGGCGCCCTCGAGCAACGCCCAGGTGTGGGGACCCGCCGAGGCGAGCACCGTGGCGGCGGTCGAGTCGATGCCCAGCCCGGCGTAGCGAGCGGCTCGCGCCGCCGGCAGCTCGGGAAGGCGCGCACGGATCGGCGCCACCCAGCCCTCGTCGAGGTGCATGGGCGGGAGGTCCGGCTCGGTGAAGTAGCGGTAGTCGCTCGAGCCCTCCTTCGTGCGCATGGCATGGGTGCGGCCATCCGCCTCGTCCCAGTGGCGGGTCTCCTGGGTGACGGTCCCGCCGTCGCCGATGAGTGCCACCTGGCGGCGGACCTCGTGGTCGACCGCCCGCTCGAGCGAGCGGAACGAGTTCATGTTCTTGATCTCGACCTTCGTGCCCAACTCGGCCTCCCCGACCGGTCGCACCGAGACGTTGGCGTCGAAGCGCATCGACCCCTCCTCGAGCCGGGCATCCGAGACCCCGAGCGCCAGCACGAGTTGGCGGAGTGCCTGGGCGTAGGCGCGCGCCTGGGCGCCCGAGCGAAGGTCGGGCCGGGAGACGATCTCGACGAGGGGCACCCCGGCGCGGTTGAAGTCGACGAGACCGCCGGTGGCCTCGTGGATCCGTCCGGTGTCGCCGACGTGGAGGGTCTTGGCGGTGTCCTCCTCCATGTGGGCCCGTTCGATGCCGACCCGGTGGACCTCCCCATCGGTCTCGATGTCGAGATGGCCGTCCACGCACACGGGGAGGTCGAACTGGGAGATCTGGTAGCCCTTGGGGATGTCGGCGTAGAAGTAGTTCTTGCGGCTGAAGACCGTGTCGGTGGTGATCTCGCAGTCGAGGGCGAGACCGATGGCGGTGATCCACTCGATGGCCCGGCGGTTGGTGACCGGGAGCGAGCCGGGCAGGGCCAGGCAGACCGGGCAGACGAGCGTGTTCGGTGGGGCATCGGCATCGACGGCGCAGGCGCAGAACATCTTCGAGGCGGTCTGCAGCTCGACGTGCACCTCGATGCCGACGACCGCCTCCCACCCCGTCGTCATCGCGCCACCTCCGGCAGCGTCGGGCGTTCGGCGACGCCGGCGATCGCCTCGACCGCCTTGGCCGCCCGGAACATGGCAGCCTCGCCGAGGGCCGGCGCCATGACCTGGAAGCCGATCGGGAGCCCGGCGTCGTCCGTGCCCACCGGCACCGAGATCGCCGGGTGACCCGCCAGGTTGGAGGGGATCGTGCAGACGTCGGACATGTACATGGCCAGGGGGTCGGTGGCGCGCTCGCCGATCCGGAAGGCGGTGGTCGGACTGGTCGGGGAGACCAGCACGTCGACGTCGCGGTAGGCCCGGGCGAAGTCCTCGATGACGAGCGAGCGAACCTTCTGGGCCTGGCCGTAGAAGGCGTCGAAGTAGCCGGCGCTGAGCGAGTAGGTGCCGAGGAGGATGCGACGGGTGACCTCGGGGCCGAACCCCGACGCCCGGGTGGCGGACATCATCGACTCCACGGTGTCGCCATCCACGCGCAACCCGTACCGGATGCCGTCGAAGCGGGCGAGGTTGGCCGACGCCTCCGCGGGGGCGATGAGGTAGTAGGTCGAGACCGGGTACTCGAGCGTCGGCAGCGACACGTCGACGACGGTCGCTCCGGCCGCCTCGAGCGCCGTGACGACCTCCGTGAAGCGGGCACGCACGGCCGGCTCCACGCCCTCACCGACCAACTCGGCGACGACGCCGACCCGCAGGCCGTCGGGGCCGCGGTCGAGCTCTTGGCGGACCTCGGGCACCGGGCCCTCCCACGACGTGGCGTCCATCGGGTCGTGGCCCGCCACCGCCTCGAACAGCACCACGGCATCGTCGACGGTGCGGGCGATCGGGCCGATCTGGTCGAGCGAGGAGGCGAAGGCGACGAGCCCGTAGCGGGACACCAGCCCGTACGTCGGTTTCATGCCGACGGTGGCCGTGAGGGCGGCCGGCTGGCGGATCGAGCCACCCGTGTCCGATCCGAAGGCACCGAGTGCCGAGCCGATCGCCACCGCCACCGCCGACCCGCCGGAGCTCCCGCCGGGCACACGATCGGGGTCCCACGGGTTGCGGGTTGGCCCGAAGGCCGAGTTCTCGGTGGAGGAGCCCATGGCGAACTCGTCGAGGTTCGCCTTCCCGACGATGACCGCGCCCGCTGCCTTGAGCCGGGCCACCACGGTGGCGTCGTACGGGGGCACCCAGCCGGCGAGGATCTGGGAGGCGCAGGTGGTCTCGACGCCCTCGGTGGCCAGGTTGTCCTTGAGGGCGATCGGGATGCCGGTGAGGGGTCCGGCGGTGCCATCGGCGAGCCGCCGGTCGGCCGCCGTCGCCGCCGATCTGGCGCCGTCATGGTCGATGAGGAGGTAGGCGTGGAGCTGCGCCTCGGTGGCCGCCGCCCGGTCGAGCACGGCCTCGGTCAACTCGGTCGCCGAGAGCTCGCCGGCGCGGAGGGCGTCGGCGGCGGCGGCGATCGTGAGGTCGGCGGCCGACATCAGCCCTCCAGGGCGGGCGGCACCGCCACGTACTCGCCCTCGGTGGAGGGGGCCTGGGACAGGACCGCGTCGCGGTCGAGGGAGGGGCCGACCCCGTCGTCGCGGAACCGATTGACCACCCCGAGAGGGTGGGCCGTCGGCGTGACGCCCTCGGTGTCGATGGCCTGGATGCGGGCGGCGTGCTCGAGGATCACGCCGAGCTCGTCGGCGAGGCGGGCCATCGCGTCGGGGTCGAGTCCCAGGCGCGCCAGCCGCGCCACGTGGGCGATGTCGATCTCGATGGGCATGGGCGAAGGCTAGAAGGGCCCGTGGCCCTTCCGGCCAACCCGGGTCACGCCGAGCCGCGCTCGGCGTGGGCCAACGCCACGGCCGAGTACAGCGCGATGCCGACGGCCATCGACGACTCGTCGAACGTCACGAGGTTCGAGTGGTTGCCGGGGGCGGTCCCGGGCTCGTACTCGGGCGGGCAGGCACCGAGGAACGTCATCATGCCGGGGACCTGCTGGAGCACGTAGGAGAAGTCCTCGGCACCCATGATCGGGGCCACGAGCGGTGTCAGCACCTCCCGACCGAGCACGTCGGCGGCGACCTCGTCGACCCAGGCGGTGAAGTCGGCGTCGTTCTGGGTGACGGGATAGCCGGCCTTGAAGGAGACGTCGGCTTCGACGCCGTGGGCCGCGGCGACGCCGCCGGCCACCCGGCGGATGAGGTCCTGGACCATCTCGCGGGTCTCCTCGCTGAAGGTGCGCATCGTCCCCATCAGCTCGGCGGTCTGGGGAATGACGTTGTCGGTGGTCCCGGCGGCGAACCGTCCGAACGTGACGACGGCGGGATCGAAGGGGTTCATGGCCCGCGTGAGCGCCGTCTCGACCGCCAGCACCGTCTCGGCCGCGGCCGGGATGGGGTCGGCGGCCAGGAACGGTGCCGACGCGTGGCCCCCCCGGCCGGTGACGGTGACGTGGATGGTGTCGGCCGAGGCCATCTGGGGACCGGCGAGATGGCTCACCGTGCCGGGAGCGAACCACGAGGTGACGTGGATGGCGAAGGCACCGGAGGGAGCCGGGTCGACGACGTCCAACAGCCCCTCGTCGAGCATGAAGCGGGCCCCGTGGTGGCCCTCCTCGCCGGGCTGGAACATGAAGACGACGTTGCCGACGAGCTCGTCACGCCGCTCCGACAGGAGTCGGGCGGCGGTGGCGAGCATGGCCGTGTGGAGGTCGTGCCCGCACGCGTGCATCGCCCCATCGACCTCGCTGGCGAATGGCAGGCCGGTGTCCTCGGGCATGGCGAGGGCGTCCATGTCACCCCGCAGGAGGACGGTCGGGCCGCCGGTGGCTCCTCGCAGGACGGCCGCGATGCCGCTCGTCGTCTCGTGGAGGTGCAGTTCGAGCGGCAGCCCCTCCAGGGCGTCGAGCACCGTTTCCCGCGTCCGGGGGAGGTGGTTGCCGATCTCGGGGTGTCGATGGAGTCGGCGTCGGAGGTCGATGGCGTCGGGGAGAAGCGTGCGGGCGTCGTCGAGCAGCGTCATGTGGGCCAGCCTACGTCCGCCGGCCCCCACCGGCGCCGCCGTAGCATGGCCCCATGCGCCGATCGGCCCTCCTCCTCGCCACGGCCGTCGTCGTCGCCGCCTGCGGCTCCGGGCCCGTCGCCACCACCACGTCGTCGACGACCACCACCACGACCGCGCCCCCGGTCACGACCACGGCGGCACCGGTCGAGCCGATCCCCTTCGCGGCCCTCGCCATCGACACGGCCGCCGTCACCGGCCTCCCGGACGGCCCGAGCCTCACCGCCGGCTTCGGCCGGCGGCTCGGGATCGCCCACGACGACCTCGCCGGTGGGATCGTCTACGAGGAACTGGCGGACGAGGTCTGGCAGGTCTGGCTGCTCGAGGCCGGGCGGCGGGACCCGGTCGCGATCGGGGTCCCCGGCGCCAGGCTCGGTGATGTCGACTTCCTGGCGGACCGCCCGGTCACGGCCGTCCTCTGGACCGACGACGCCCTGTTGCTCCAGACGGTCAAGGGCGGCGCCCCCGACGTGCTCGTGCGCAGCGATCTCGCCCTGCCCGACGACCCGATCTCGGGCATCAGCATCGGGGGGTCCCTGCTCGGGGTGGCCACCGTCGCCGACGAGTGCCACGACGTCACGATCCTCTCGTCGGGTGGCGACCCGGTCGGCGAGCCCTTCGGGCTGTGTGCCGCCGTCCCACCCCGACTGACGCCCGATGGCAGCCTCGTCGTCCACCTCGAGGTGGGGGCCTCCACCCGGGTCGTGTTCGTCGACACGGGGACCGGCGAGGAGGTGGCCCGCCACCAGGTGCCGACGGGCGTCGTCGGCTTCACGGCCGACGTCGGTGCCGCCGTCGTGGCCGTCCCCGACGCCGTCCTCCGGGTGTCGGTCGCAGGCACCACCGAGCGCCTCGACTGGGATCCGGTCGGGAACCCCGTCGTGGCCACCGCCCTGCGGGCCCCCCTCGTGGTGTCGGATCTCGCCTCCCTCGGGGGCACCGAGTTCCCCACCGACTGCTCGGCGAGGGAGCTCGCGGCACCCGAACCGGTCAGCGGCCTCTCCCCGGCCGCGGACCGCACCCGCACCGTCATCATCGGGGCGGCCCGCAACTGCGACTTCTACGGTCTCGCCACCGTGCCGTCGGGGAACTTCTCGGGTCCCGTGGACCTCGCCGACACGCTCATCCGCGCCGAGCTCGACGGGATCCCGCTGATGGCCGACCTCGTGCGGACCCTCGAGCTGCCCTTTGCCACCGAGACCGCGACCTCGGGGGCGTCGTTCATCTGGCCGTCCGTGGCGGGCATCGACACCGAGGTCGGCGACGCCGACTGGGAGGCGCTCGAGGCCCTCTACAACGAGGAGCGGATCGAGGAGTGGCGGTCCGGGCGAGCACCGTTCGACGGGATGAGCGTCTGGATCACCGAGGACGGCCAATGGATTGGTCTGGGCGGAGTCGCCCCGGACGGCTGATCAACCCCGGGCGAGCCCGAGGACGATCTCCCACTCGGCCTCGGTGACCCGCTGGACGCTGAGGCGTTGCCCCCGCTGCACCACGGCCATGTCCTCGAGGCCAGGTGTCGACTTGAGTGCCTCCAGTGGCACCAGCTCGGGGAAGGTCTCGACGTACTCGACCTCCACGCAGATCCACCGGGGGTCGTCGGGGTCGCTCTTCGGGTCGTGGTACTTCGAGGTGGGGTCGAACTGGGTCGGGTCGGTCACCCCGGTGCGGTGGATGCGCATGATCCCGGCGACCCCGGGTGGCTTGGCGTTCGAGTGGTAGAAGAAGGCGAGGTCGCCCACCGCCATGTCGTCGCGCATGAAGTTGCGGGCCCGGTAGTTGCGGACCCCATCCCACACCTCGGTGCCGTCGCGCTCGAGGTCGTCGATGCCGTAGACGTCGGGCTCGGATTTCATCAACCAGTACGCCATCGCCCGACCCTACCGCGCAGGTCGACGGCGCCATCTAGCGTGGCGTCATGCGCGCCGTCATCGCCGGGAGCGGCATCTCGATCCCAGACCGGGTCGTCACCAACGACGACCTCACCCGCTTCATGGACACCGACACCGACTGGATAGCGTCGCGGACCGGGGTGCTCGAGCGCCGCGTCGCCGAACCGGGCGAGTCGACGGCCGATCTGGGCGCCCGGGCGGCCACCGCCGCCCTCGCCGACGCCGAGGTGTCCCCCGACCAGGTCGATGCGCTCATCGTGGCGACGATGACGCCCGACTACTACGCCCCCGGCCCGGCCCCCATCGTGCAGGACCAGGTCGGGTTGCGCACCGACATCCCCGCCTTCTGCATCCGCCAACAGTGCTCGGGCTTCCTCTACGGGCTCGACATGGCCGACGCCCTCATCCGCTCCGGCAAGGCCGAGACCGTGGTGGTCGTGGGCGCCGAGGTCCACGCGGGGGTGCAGCCCTGGATCACGGCCTTCGACCGATGGCTCGAATCCGGGGAGGGACCGACCGCCCAGGAGTGGGACCTGTCGACCCGCAACCGGGCGTGGGCGGTGCTGTTCGGGGACGGCGCCGGCGCCATCGTGCTCAGGGCTACGGACCGCGACGACGTCGGCCTGCTGGGGACCAAACTGTTCACCGACGGTTCCCTGTTCGAGCTCATCCACGTGCCGGGGCTCGGGTCGAAGTCCCGCCCGCTCGTCGACGTCGCCCAACTCGAGACCGAGGGCCACATCCCCACGATGCAGGGGCCGCTCCTGTATCGCCAGGCCGTGCGCCAGATGCCGGCGGCGGCCGAGGCCCTGTTGGCCGAGCACGACCTCACCGTCGACGACGTCGACGTGGTCATCGCCCACCAGGCCAACGAGCGCATCCTCGATGGCGTCCGCAAGCGCCTCGACCTCGACGACAAGAAGGTGCCCCAGAACCTGCAACGCTACGGCAACACCACCGCCGGCACCCTCCCGATCCTCTACCACGAGCTGGTCGAGGCCGGCGAGGTGGCCGAGGGCGCCACCACGCTGTTCGTCGCCTTCGGTGCCGGCGCCCACTGGGGTGCCGCCCTCCACCGAGCGCCGTTCTAGGGGAAGTACCGAGTACGGGGTACTGAGTGCCGCCAAGAGAGGAAATCCCCCGCCAGGGGGGATCTCCCGAGTGCCGTGTCCCATGCCTCGCGTCCCGCCACGGGCGCCCCTACGTCACCAGCCAGCGGCGGAGCACGTCGAAGGCGACGTCGAGGTTGGCGATGGGGACGCTCTCGGCGAGTTGGTGGGCGAGCGCCGTCTCGCCGGGCCCGTAGTTCACCGCCGCCACGCCGAACTCGGCGAGGCGGGCGACGTCGGTCCAGCCCTGCTTGGGATGGATCGGGGCGCCGCTCACCGCCTCGAGGCGGTCGAGGTGTGGGTTGCCACTGGGGACCGGTCCCGCCGGCGCCCGGTCGACGAACTCGAGGCGGTCGACGACGTCGCCGACGATGGCCCGGAACCGCGCCTCGGCCTCGTCGACGGTGAGCGTGGGCGGGAAGCGGTAGGAGACGTTCACCCAGAAGTCCTTGGGGATGACGTTGCGGGAGACCCCGCCCTCGGCCATGGTGGCGCTCATCACCTCCCGGAAGACGAGGCCGTCGATCTCGGTGTCGAGCGGCTCCCGCTCGGCGAGGCGGGCGAGCAGGGCGACGGACCGGTGGATGGCGTTCTCGCCCAGCCAGGGACGGGCCGAGTGGGCGGACCGGCCCTCGAAGTGGCAGCGGACATTCATGGCCCCGTTGCAGCCGACCTCGAGTTGGAGGTCGGTCGGCTCGCAGACGACGGCGAACTCGGCCCCGGTCAGCCAGGGCTCGGCGGAGAGCACCGTGCCGAGTTGGTTGTCCTGGATCGGGCCCTCCTCCCGGTCGTAGAACACGCCCACGACGTCGTACGGACCCGCCGCCACCGACTCGTCCTCGAGCAGGTGCAGCATGACCGCCAGACCGGACTTCATGTCGCTGGCGCCGAGACCGTGGAGGCGGCCATCGTCGTCGACCGTCGCCGGCCCCTGGCCCTGGTGGGGCACCGTGTCGAGGTGGCCGACCAGCAGCACGAGCGGCCGGCCCGTCCACTCCCCCACGACCAACCCGTTGCCGTGGCGCCGGAGCGGGCGGTCGGCGAGGCGGTGGGCGACGGCGTCGGCGATGACCTCCTCGTGGCCGTACGGCGAGGGGATGTCGATGAGCCACGCGAGGGTGTCGGCGAGTGTCACGACGGGCGAGCGTACCGTCCGGGCCGCGCCAGCTCGGGTGAGTCCCTAGATTCGGGGCCATGCCCACCCGCCAACCCTGGAAACCCGTCGTCCTCCGACTCGTGAACGGCCGCTACGAATCGGCCGTGGCCGCCACCGCCTTCGGCTCGCCCGTCCGCGGTGAGGACAAGGAACACGCCGACATCGACCTCGTCGTCGTCGGTCCCATCGAGGGAGCACCCAAGCGCGAGTCCCTCGTGTTCGACGGCTGGCCGCTCGAGATCCACGTCCACACCGCCGACTCGCTGTGGGAGACCGCCACCCGCGACGCCATCCATCGACGCGCCTCCCTCCCCTACGTCTATGTCAACGGGGAGAGCCTCTTCGACCGGGACGGCAGCGGCGGCACGCTCCGCAGCCGCCTCCAGGAACTGCTCGACGAAGGGCCGCCACCGGTCACCGACGCCGAGTTGACGGTCTTCCGATACCGGATCACCGACGGCATCTCGGACCTCTCCGACCCCCGTCCGCTCGGCGAGGTGCTGTTCTCGGCCGCCCGCCTCGTGTGGGCACTGGCCGAGCTCGTCCTCGCCGCCAACGGCTCCTGGGTCGGGGAAGGCAAGGCGATGCACCGCAACCTCGTCGCCGTCGACGCCGACTTCGCCGACGAGCTCGCCCAGGCCTGGGCCACCGTCGCCGAGGATCCCCGACCCCTCGTCGACCTCGCCGACCGGACCCTCGAGCCGTACGGCGGACGACTCTTCGACAGCCGATAGCCCCGCGGCCGTGGGGCCCCGAAGGGCCCCACGTTCGATCGGGACTCGCTGGCTCAGGGAACGAGCGGGCAGATGAACGCCGCGTCGTGGTTCGGAGCGCCGATGGTCAGCAGGCCCAGCTGGGCGTACATCAGCACGTCGGCCGACGAGGTGAGCAGCGTGGGCACGGCATCGGCGTGCCAGGTCACCTCGGTCGGCAGCCAGCGGCCGCCGTTGTAGCCGGGCCCGGGCGCCGTCTCGGCGACCGGCTTCTGGCCCTCCGCGCCGTTCGTGACCAGGTAGAGCGTGTCGAACGCGTGCTCCTGGCCGGGTTGGGCCGGGATCGACCCGAGCAGGATCGTGCCGAAGGCCTCGCCGTCGGCGTAGATGGCGTCGACGGCCCGGACCGGGGCCCGCTCGGAGCGGGCGGCCGCCGGTAGGGCGACCGCCAACACCGTGAGCACGGCGAGGGCGAGGACGAGGGTCTTGCGCATGGATGGTTCCTTTCCTCCCGGGACGTTCCCGGGTCGACCACCAGCGTGGAGCACCCACCTGACGCCATCCGAACGCCACCATTACGAGTCCTTACGATCGGCTGAACGGCCCCGGGCCGACGCCGCCGGCGGCCGTAGGCTGGCGCCGTGCCCCATGTCCTGATCGTCGATGACGAACCCACGGTGGGCGAGGTCGTCGCCACCTACCTCCGTCGGGACGGCATCTCGACGACGGTGCTGGCCCACGGCGCCGATGCCGTCACCACGGTCGCCGAGCTCGAGCCCGACCTCGTCGTCCTCGACGTCATGCTCCCGGGCGCCAACGGCTTCGACATCCTGCGCGGGATCCGCCGGTCGTCCGGCGTTCCGGTCATCATGCTCACGGCCCGCGACGACGAAATCGACCGAGTCGCCGGTCTGGAGCTGGGCGCCGACGACTACGTCACCAAGCCGTTCTCCCCTCGCGAACTGGCGGCGCGGGTGCGCGGGGTCCTGCGCCGAGCGCGGCCACCCGACCCGCTGCCCGACGTCCTGACGTTCGGTGACCTCACGATCCATCCCGCCACCCGCGACGTGCTCGTCGCCGGTCGGCCGGTCGAGCTGACCGCCCGGGAGTTCGACCTCCTCTGCCACCTCGCCTCGTCGCCCCGGCAGGTGTTCTCGCGGGGCCAGCTCCTCCGGGACGTCTGGGACTCGAGTCCCGACTGGCAGGACCCCGCCACCGTCACCGTGCACATCCGCCGGCTGCGCACGAAGGTCGAGGCCGACCCCTCCCGCCCGCGGCATCTCGTGACCGTGCGCGGGGCCGGCTACCGGTTCGAGCCGTGAGGGCCTCCGTCCTCGCCGCCACCGCCCTCGTGGTGGCCTCGATCATCCTCTTCGAACTGACCCAGGACCCGACGGGGCCGGACCGGCTCCGGCTCCTTGCGGTCGTCGCCGGCGCCGGCATCCTCGCCCTGGGGCTCCGATGGCTGCTCGACCGGGTGTCGGGCCGGCTGCGGTCGCTGCCGCTGCTGCTCGGCGTCCCGGCGATCGGCTCGCTCGTGGTCGTCGCCGCCGCCGTCACGCTCGCGGCCGCCGGCATGGTGCTCGACACCCCGCAGCTCCCGGTGGTCTTCGTGGCGATCGGCCTCGGCGCCGGCCTCGCCATCCTGGCCACGGCGGTGGTCGCCCGTCGGGCCGTGGCGGACCTCGGCGCCGTCGTGGACGTGGCGGTGCGAGTCGGCGACGGCGAGCTCGGGCGACGGACCGGCGTCGACCGCGCCGACGAGATCGGCGACCTCGCCCGGGCGGTGGACCGGATGGTCGACCGGCTCGAGGTCGCCGCCGCCACCCGGGAGGCCGACCAGGCGGCCCGCCGCGAGTTCCTCGCCTCCGTCGGCCACGACCTGCGAACGCCGCTCACCGCCATCACCGTCGCCGCCGAGGCCCTGGCCGACGGCGTGGTCGACGACCCTGACCGCTACCTCGCCACCATCGTCGCCCAGGCCGCCACCATGGAGCGACTCGTGGCGGACGTCACGACGCTCACGACCCTCGACGCCGGTGGGGTGTCCGCCACCCCCACCGACGTGGTGGAGCTCGTCGACGAGACCATCGAGGCGATGGGACCGATCGCCGACGGCCGCGGCGTGGCCCTGGCGGGCGACGTCGACGGCGCCCCGATCTGGCCGCTCGACGCCCACGCCATGGGGCGGATGCTGCGCAATCTCGTCCACAACGCCGTGAAGCATGCGCCGGTCGGTTCGATCGTCACGGTCTCGGGACGGGTGGTCGACGGGGAGCTCGTCGTCTCGGTCCACGACGAGGGACCCGGCTTCCCGCCCGACCTCGCCGAGCGGGCCTTCGACCGCTTCGTCACCGGCGACCCGGCCCGCCGGGCGGAGGGATTCGGGCTGGGCCTCACCATCGCCCGCTCGGTGGCCGAGGCCCACGGCGGGCGGATCGGGATCGGCCCCGGCCCGGGCGGCACCGTGGTGGCCCACCTGCCGGGTCGTCCACCCACGCCGGTCGGTCCGTAGGAGGAGCGATGCTCGACCTCGTCAGACGGCGGGTGACCGCGGCCACGACCGACCCCTTCGGCCACGCCGAGTACCCGCTCGCCAACAGCCTCGACCACGCGCCCGACCCTGGTCTCTTCGGACCGGGATCGATCTCGTGGGAGGTCCTCGGCGACACCGCCGCCTTCGTCGGGGGCGTCCGGGGGCTGCTCATCCAGGCCGCCCACCCCGAGGTGGTCGCCGGGGTCCACGACCACAGCCGGTACCGCGAGGACCCGCTGGGGCGGCTGAGCCGGACGTCCGCCTACGTGACCGCCACGACCTACGGGGCGATGCCGGAGGTGGAGGCGGCGGTGCGCTTCGTGCGCCGGGCCCACCGGCCGGTCGCCGGCATGTCCCACCGGGGCCGGCCGTACTCGGCGGGGGATCCCGGCATGGCGGCCTGGGTCCACAACGCCCTCACCGACTCCTTCCTGCGGGCGTTCCAGGTGTACGGCTCCCGCCGGCTGTCGGAGGACGAGGCAGATCGCTTCGTCGCCGAGCAGACCCGGGTGGGGGCGCTCCTCGACGCCGACCCGATGCCAACGACGGCCCGGGAGCTGGCGGCATGGGTGGCGGGCCACCCGGAGGTGGGGACCTCGCCCGGGATGGCCGAGGCGGTCGGGTTCCTGCGCGACCCGCCGTTGCGCCCGACCCAACGGGCCGGCTACGCCGCCCTGTTCACCGCTGCAGTGGCGATCCTCCCGGTGCGGATTCGCGAAACCCTCGGCGTGGGCCCGGCCCCCGGCGGCGAGGCCATCGGCCGGGCCACCGTGGCCGGCCTGCGCTGGGCACTCGGGTCGTCACCGAGTTGGCATCTGGCCCTCGTCCGCACCGGCGCCCCGGTGCCAGAGGGCCGGTTCATCCAGCCGCTGCCGGCCGACCTCTCGAACGGGCCTAGAGGCTGATGTCGAAGCCCCGCAACTCCTCGTTGAGGCTGACCTTGCGGTCGGTCGCCTCGGTTCGGTAGCCGATCACGTAGGCGCACTGCAGGTGCGCCACCCCGCCGGGGAACGTCTTCTCCCGGACACCGGGCACCACGATCGCCCGGGCCGGCACCTCGCCCCGCCACTCGGCCCGCTCAGGACCGGTGACGTCGTAGATCGGCGTCGAGGCGGTGAGGGTCGTGTTGGCGCCGAGGACGGCCTCG
>JBFLKR010000188.1:0-4658 GCA_040883295.1 Acidimicrobiia bacterium | reverse complement strand
TCGTCGCCGAGTGCGGCGACGTCGACGTCGACCAGTTGCTGACGACCCACGGCCACTTCGACCACGTCGCCGCCGCCCTCGACGTCCGCGAGGCGCTCGACGTCCCCTTCCGGATCCACCCCGCCGACCTGCGCTCGGACATCTGCGACCTCCCGGTCGACGGCCACCTCGCCGATGGTGAACTGGTGCGGGTGGGGGAGCTCGAAGTGCGGGTCGTCCATACCCCGGGCCACACGCCCGGGTCGGTCTGCTTCCTCGTCGGCGGACACGCCATCACCGGCGACACGCTGTTCCCCGGCGGTCCCGGGGCGACCCGGTGGGACTACTCGTCGTTCGACACGGTGATCGAATCGATCCGGTCCCGGTTGTTCACGCTGCCCGACCACACCGGTGTCTACCCCGGCCACGGGGACGGCATGACGACGATCGGCGCGGAGCGCCCGGATCTGGCAGAGTGGATCGACCGGGGGTGGTGATGCACGTCGAACGATTCCGAACGAGGACGGCACCGGCCGGGATGCTCGATGCGGTCCGGGCGCTCATGGACCGCGCCTTCGGCGACGAGTTCTCCGACGACGACTGGGACAACGCCCTCGGTGGGTGGCACGTCGTCGCCTCCGATGGCGAGTACCTCATCGCCCATGCCGCGGTCGTGCCCAGGCGGATCCTGGTGGGGGACACCTGGTTCGACGCCGGCTACGTCGAGGCGATGGCCACCGACCCCGACCGCCAGGGCGAGGGCTTCGGGACCGCCGTGCTCGAAGAGGTGTCCGAACTGCTCCGGACCGAGTACCAGTTGGGGGTCCTCTCGACGGGGGACCCGGGGTTCTACGAGCAGGCCGGGTGGGTGCGCTGGCAGGGCCCGAGCTTCGTGATCGACGCCGGGGAGCGGCGTCGCACCCTCGAGGAGGACGACGGCATCGTGGTGCTGCCGTTCGGTGAGTCGTCGGCGATCGACCCGACCGAGCGGATCGCCTGCGAGGCCCGATCCGGCGACGACTGGTAGGTCAGCCGACCAGCAGCGACACCACCTCGTCGGGGTCCAGGGCGGCGCCCCGGGCCACGGCGGCCTCGAAGGCAGCATCCCCGAGACGGTCCCGCACGTCGGCAACGATCGGTGCGAGGTGGTACTCCAGGTAGCGCGCCTCGGTGGGCAGCACCCTGAGGATGCCGAAGGCGACGGCCGCGCCCTCGTCCTCCCCGTCGAGGGCCTCGGCCACCAGCAGGCACACCGCCAGGTCGACGGCGAACCTCGGGTTCCGGACGACCGCCTCGTACTCGCCCACGGCGGCCAGCGACGCGCGGACCTGCTGGGCGTCGCCGGAGCCGGCGAAGGCGGCGTTGAGGGCCAGGCAGGCGTCGAGGAACGCCATGAGATGGGGGAGGTCGGCGGCGGCCGCATGCCGGCGCGCCGTGCGCAGGGCTGCACCGGCGGCCTCGACGTCGCCGGCTTCGAGTTCGATCTGGGAGCGCTGGGACCAGGTGTCCGCGAGGCGGGCGTTGGATCCGAGCTGGTCGGCGACCGCAATCGCCTCGTCGTGCAGCCGGCGGGCCTCGTCGAAGTCGCCCGCCTCGACGGCGCCCTCGGCGAGGTTGCCGAGGGCGACCGTGATCCCGGGCACGTCGTCGATCTCGCGGGCGACGCGGAGCGCCTCCCGCATCAGGTCCTGGGTGCGGTCGACGTCGCCCTGGATCTCCGCCAGGACTCCGAGGTTGACCAGCGCTGCGCAGTATCCCTGTCGCAGGAGCGCGGCGTCGGTGCCCGCAGCGTGCAGGGCGGCGTACAACTCGACGCTGCGCTCGAGGGACGCCTCCGGGTCGCGCCGCAGACCGAGCCTCGCCCGGGTCTCGGGATTGGTGCCTTCGACGAGCGACCCGTGGGCCAACAAGCCCTGGGCCAGGAGCAGGTCGTCGGCCTCGTCCGCAGCCGCGTCGAGCACCCCCTCGATCCAGGTGGCGCCTTCGATCCAGCGCGCCTTGAACCACCAGTAGCGCCAGAAGCCGCTCACGAGTCGCAGGGCGAGCGTGGCGCGATCATGTTCCAGCGCCCAGGTGGCGGCCAGACGGAGGTTGTCGAGCTCCTGGTCGATCCGAGCCCACCAGATGCCCTCGTCGGGGCCTCGGATGTGGCGCCCGGCCTCCTCGGCCAGAGTCGTGAAGTGCTCGGCGTGGCGGAGGCGGACGTCGTCGGTCTCGTCGGTGTCCTCGAACAGGTCGCGGGCGAACTGCCGGATCGTCTCCAGCAGGCGGTAGCGGACCTGGCCGTCGACCTCGTCGGCGACGACGAGTGACTTGTCCACCAGCGACGGCAGCAACTCCATGAGGTCGAACTCGTCGATGGGGTTGCCGATCGCCACCTCGGCGACCGACTCGTAGGTGAAGCCACCCTGGAAGGCCGAGAGCCGCCTGAGCAGGACCTGCTCGGAGTCATCGAGGAGTCGGTAGGACCACTCGATGGTGGCGGCGAGGGTCTGTTGGCGGGGGAGGGCGGTGCGGCTCCCGCCGGTGAGGAGCCGAAACCGCTGGTCGAGCAGCTCGGCGATCTTGGCCACCGAGAACGACCGCACCCGCGAGGCCGCCAACTCGAGGGCGAGGGGCATGCCGTCGAGCCGACGGCAGATCTCGAGGACCGACTCGGCGTTGTCGTCGTCGATTCGGAAATCGGGTTTGGCGGCGGTCGCCCGCTCGACGAACAGCTGGATGCCGTCGTACTCGACCAACTCGGCTGGCGATGGCGTGTCGCCCACGAGGGGGAGGCGCAGCGATCGCAGCCCGAAGGCCACCTCCCCGGCGATTCCGAGCAGTTCGCGGCTCGTGGCGACGACGGCGAGGCTGGCGGAGGTGCCGAGCACCTGGTCGATGAGTCCGGCCGCGGCACCGACGAGGTGTTCGCAGTTGTCCACCACGAGCAACGCCGTGCGTCCCGACAGGTCGGTGAGCAGCGACTCCCGGAGCGACTTCGACCCCTCCTGGGCGACACCCAGGGCCTCGGCGGCGGCGGCGTCGACGAGATCGGGCTCGGTGATGGCCCCGAGCTCCACGAACCAGACCCCGTCGGGGAAGTCGGCGGCGAGGTCGGCGGCGACCTGGAGTGCGAGGCGGGTCTTTCCCGCCCCGCCGACGCCGGTGATCGTCACCAGGCGCGAGTTGCGTACGAGTGCGGTGACCTCCTCGATCTCCCTGCGCCTGCCCACGAACGACGTCGGGAAGATCGGCAGGTTGTTCGGGGCCACGTCGAGGGTGCGCAGGGGTGGGTGGTCGCCGTCGCCGACCTGGAAGATGCGTTCCGGTTGGCCGAGGTCGCGGAGGCGGAACTCACCGAGGTCGACGAGGTCGGTCCGGGCGCCCGCCAGCCGTTGGGCGACGAGCGAGACGAGGACCTGGCCGCCATGGCCGGCGGCCATGAGCCGGGCGGCCCGGTTGAGGGTGGGGCCGAAGTAGTCGCCGTCGCGTTCCTCGACCTCGCCGGTGTGGACGCCCATCCGCACCCGGAGGGCCCCGACGTCGGGGTGGACCTGGGCGGCGAGGGCCGCCTGGAGGGCGATGGCGGCGTCGATGGCGTTGCCGGCGGAGGCGAAGACGGCGATGGCGCCGTCGCCCATGTGCTTGACGACGGTGCCCTCGTGGGCCACGACGTGCTTCGTGGTGGTTTCGTCGTGGGCGGCGAGGGCGGCCCGCATCGCCTCGGGGTGGGCCTCCCAGAGGCGGGTGGAGCCCTCGATGTCGGTGAACAGGAAGGTGGCCGTGGGCACGGGCGCACGCTACCGGCGGGGCGCCGCCGGCGCTCGTGGGACGCCGCCCGGGGCTACTCGGCGAGGAACTCGACGATCTCGGGCATCGCCATCGCCCGGCCTTGCTGGAAGAGCTGCTCGTGGCGGTCCTCGCCCAGTGCCTCGAGGGACTGCTCACGCATCTCGGCGACCATCTCCCGGATCCGCCCGGGGATCCCGGCCGAGGCGTCCCCCACGAGCCCCTCGTAGGCGCCCCAGGCCACGGCTGCCCGCTCGTGGTGGCCATCCCGGGCGTCGGCCATGGCCCGATCGGCCAGGAGTTCCGCCAGCAGGCCACGGCTGGCGGCGACCTCCGGGTGGACGATCGCCCGACGGACGGCCGACGCGAGGGCGTCGCCACTGCGCTCGGGGTCGGCGAGGACGGCGATCGTCTCGGCTCGGCCCTGCTGCATGTCGGCCTGCACCTCCTGGCCGAGTGCCCGGTGGAAGGCCACCGACTCGGCCATGGCCCGGGCGGCGGCGGCGTCGTCGCCGGCGCCCATCTCGAGCTGCGCTTCCTGGTTCTTCAGGTCGGCGAGGCGCTGTCGGGAGCCAACAGCCTCGGCGACCTCGAGCGCGGTGGCGAACCACGCCCGGGCCTCGGCCATCTCGCCACGTCGCACGTGGGCGGAGGCGATGTTCCCGGCGGCGACGCTCATGGAGGCGGACTGGCCGAGCTCGCGGGCGAGTTCGAAGGCTTCCCGGTTGAGGGCCTCGGCGGCGTCGTACTCGCGCTCGATGTTCGACAGCTCGGCGGCGAGGTTGATGAGCGACGCCGTGAGGTCGGCCGGGACGAGGTCGGGGTCGCGGCGCTCGTGGGCCTCGCGGAAGGCGTGGCTCGCCCGCTCCAGGTTCGCTTCGGCGTCGGGGCGGCCCGAGGTGACGCCG
>JBFLKR010000187.1:0-5987 GCA_040883295.1 Acidimicrobiia bacterium | reverse complement strand
TCGTCGGTGTTCGTCGGGGGGCGCCGGGCCGATGCCCCCGGCTCGGTCGTGTTCCCGACCCTCGCAGGCCGCCGCACGATGCTCGTCGAGGTGCAGGCCCTGGTCGGGTCGTCGTCCGGCGGTCCCAATCCGCGGCGGAGCGTCCGCGGGGTCGAGTCGTCGCGGGTCCACCAGATCCTCGCCGTCCTGCAGCGTCACGCCGGCCTGTCCTTCTGGGACCGAGAGGTGTACGTGGCCGTCTCGGGTGGAGTCCAGGTCCGGGAGCCCGAGGCCGACCTGCCGGTGGCCGTGGCCCTCGCCTCGTCGTTGCTCGACCGTCCCGTCGGCGACGTGGCCACCTGGGGCGAGGTGGGTCTCACCGGGGAGGTACGGGTGGGGAGCCAGGCGGCGCGGCGGGCCGAGGAGGCCGCCAGACTTGGCCTGCGGTCGGTGGCGCCACCGGTTCCCACGCCGGTTCAGAAGGCCCTGGCCGACCTCGGCCTGCTCAGCGGCTGATCCTCCCCTCCGCCACGACGCCCGCTCACTAGCCTGAGGGTGATGTCCGAGGCGCCCCTCCAACTCCACGATCTGCTGCAACGCGTCGCTCCGGGCTCCCCGCTCCGGCTGGCCTGCGAGCGAATCGTCCAGCAGTCGGATGGGGCCCTCATCGTCCTCGGGAACGGCCCCGAGGTCGAGGCCGTGTGCTCGGGAGGATTCGACCTCGACCGGTCGTCGTTCACCATCGCCCGTGTCGCCGAGCTGGCAAAGATGGACGGGGCGATCATCCTCGACGACAGCGGTGATTGGATCCTCAAGGCCAACGTCCACCTGCTGCCCGACGCCTCGATCCCCACGTCGGAGACCGGCAGTCGCCACCGCACCGCCCAGCGGGTGGCGGTCCAGACCGGCAAGCCGGTGGTCACCGTCTCCGAGAACCGTGGCCGGGTGACCCTCTTCCACACGGGCGGCCTCCGCGAGCTCGAGGACCCGAACGACCTCATCGACCGGGTGAACCAGTACCTCCACACCCTCGAGCGATTCCGCCGGCGTCTCGATGACGCCGTCGACCGCCTCGACCGCATGGAGGTCGCCGGCCTCGTCACCACCCGCCACGTCCTCGCCGTCGTCCAGCGGGCGGAGCTCGTCGCCCGGATCGCTCGCGAGGTGGAGGGCGACACGGTCGGCCTCGGCGGCAGCATCGACCTCGTCGAGCTGCAGCTGTCGGACCTGACCACCGGTGCCATCCGGATCGTCCACCTGGTGTATCTCGACTACCTCACCGACACGTCGGGGGCGGCGATCGAGAAGGTGGTCGAGGCCGTGGCGAACCTCACCGCCGCGGAGTTGGCCGATGCCTTCGCCCTCACGAGCGCCCTCGGGCTCGACCACCCCGATGCCGAGGTGGAGCCCCGAGGCATCCGACTGCTGGCCGGCGTCCCCCGGCTCCCGGAACCGGTCCAGACCGGGATGCTCGAGCGCTTCCCGGCCTTCGACGACCTCATCTCGGCGTCGGTGCACGAGTTGGAGGAGGTCGACGGCATCGGCCCGACCCGCGCCGTCCAGATCCGCCGGTACTTCGACCGCTGGGTCGAAGCGGCCGGGTGGACGGTGAAGGACTAGCCCGGCAGGTCGATAGACTCTCGGTTCTCCCGCCCTCGGAAGGTCCATGGCCAAGAAGCAGACGTTCGAGGTCGGCGACAAGGTGGTGCACCCTCACCACGGTGCCGCCACCATCGAGCGACGGGTCAACAAGAACGTCGCCGGCAGCCGACGCGAATACTTCATCCTCGACATCGCCACCGAACCGCTCACCGTCATGGTGCCGGTCGAGACGATCGAGGAGACGATCCGCCCCGTGATATCGAAGACGGCGGCCAACAAGGTGTTCCAGACGTTTCGCAGCGAGCCGCAGGAGGCCGGGTCGAACTGGTCCCGTTGGTACAAGGTCCTCAACGAGAAGATGACCTCCGGCGACATCTACCAGGTCGCCGAGGTGGTCCGGGACCTCACGTTCGCCCAGCAGACGAAGGGGATCTCCCCGGCTCTGAAGCGGATGCTGTCGAAAGCCCGCCTCACGCTCTCATCGGAGCTTCAGTTCGCGCTCGACCTTGACGAAGAAGACGTCATCAAGAAGATCGACCGGGCCCTGCCCAAGGTCGACGCCGCTGCAGCGGACTGACGACGTCCATCGGAAAGGAGGCGGCGTGCACGTGGAGGCCGTCCGCCTGAGTGTGACCCTGCTGGCCACCGCCATCGGGTACCGACTCGGGTTCGGTTCCGACCTGCTCACCGACGACCTGGCGCGCCTGTTGGGGGCCGTCGTCGGAGCCGGGGTCGGGTACGTGGTCGGTGGGTGGATGGGCCGGTCCTATCGGCGGGGCGTCGACACGCTCGCCCGTCGGGTCGGCCGTCGCTCAGTCGGGCCCGACCTGCTCGCCGGGATCATCGGCGGCGTCCTCGGCTTGGTCGTCGGGGTGGCGCTGGGTGTCCCCCTGCTCGTCGCCCTCGAGGTCGGCCTCGCCGTGCCTGCCTACCTCCTCGTCGTCTCGCTCACCGGGACTGCCGGCGCGGTGTTCGTCTCCGTGAACCGGGACCGGGTCCTCGGTGCCCTCGGGCTGCGAGCCACCGGGCCGATGGTCGCCCGGCGCCTGGACGGCGACGAACGGGCCCACCTGCTCGACTCCTCGGCGGCGATCGACGGCCGGGTCCTCGAGATGTTCCGGACCAACCTGCTCTCGGGCCGGGTCTGGGTGCCGGAGTTCGTGCTCGACGAGCTGCAGGGTCTCGCCGATGCTGCCGACAAGGGGATCCGTCGCCGCGGGAAGCGGGGCCTCGACGTCGTCACCGCCCTCCGCTCGGTCACCGAGGTGTCGGTGCTCGACGAGACGGTGCCCGAGGTGTCCGACGTGGACGCCAAGCTGGTGGTGCTGGCGGCCCGCAGCGGCGCCACGCTCCTCACCACCGACCACAACCTCGGGCAGGTCGCCGAGGTGCGCGGCGTTCGGGTGGTGAACCCCGCCATCGTCGCCGAGGACCTGCGCCGCACCGTGGCGACCGGCGAGCGCCTGCGAATCCCACTCTCCAAGCCCGGCACCCAGCCCGGCCAAGGCGTCGGCTACCTCGAGGACGGCACCATGGTCGTCGTCGAGGGCGCCGCCGACCGCGTCGGCGAGGAACTCGACGTCGAGATCACGTCGTCGACCAAGTCGTCGGTGGGCCAGCTCCTCTTCGCCAAACCCATCGGCTGATCCCGAACCCAGGGTTCGGTGCAGGTCGATCGATCGTTCTGCGGTGCGAGGACCAGGCGTGGTCCGGTTTCGGCACCGGAGTTCAGATCGGGACGATCGTGACCACGGCGTGGGCGGCGACCCCCTCACCCCGGCCGAGGGCGCCGAGTCCGTCGGTGGTGGTCGCCTTGACGGACACCGCTCCCACGTCGACACCCAGGACCTCCGCCAGGCGGGCCGCCATCGCCTCCCGGTGCGGGCCCACCCGGACGGACTGGGCGACGATCGTCACGTCGACGTTGCCGGCTCGCCAGCCTCGGTCGGCCAGCAGCCCGACGGTGTGGGCGAGGAGCTCGAGCGACGCCGCCCCGTGCCAGCGTGGGTCGGAGGAGGGGAAGTGTTGGCCGAGATCGCCGAGGGCGGCGGCACCGAGCAGGGCATCGACGAGGGCGTGCACCGCCACGTCGCCGTCGGAGGTCGCCTCGAGCCCGCGGGTGTCGTCGACCACGATGCCGCCGAGCACGATCGGGGGGTCGCCGCCGAGGCGATGGGCGTCGAGTCCGAACCCGACCCTCATGCCCGGGCCTTCGCCAGCAGCGAGGTGGCCACGAGGAGGTCGTCGGGATAGGTGATCTTGAGGTTGGTCGGCTCACCGTCGACGATCACGACCCGGCGGTCGTCCCACTCGAGCAACTGGGCGTCGTCGGTGGCGTCGTCCCTGGACGCTCGATGGGCAGCCATCAGCGCGTCGAGGCGGAATGCCTGGGGGGTCTGGACGGCCACGAGGGGAGTCCGGTCGACGGTGTCGACGACGATGCCGCCGTCGATGCGCTTGAGCGTGTCGCGGACCGCCACGGCGGGGATGACCCCGTCGGCGTCGCCGGTCGCCAGGCGACCCAGGACCCGACGGGCGAGGACGGTCGAGGCGAGTGGTCGGGCGGCGTCGTGCACCAGCACCGCGTCGACGCCGTCGGGCACCCGAGCGAGGCCGGCGGCGACCGAGTCGCGGCGGCGGGGGCCGCCCGGGACGCCTTCGGGCACGTCGCCCACCACGAGGACGCCCTCGCAAACCGGGGCCAGCGCGTCTGCCGCCCGCTGCCACAGCGGCACGCCGTCGAGCTCGACGAGGTGCTTCGGTCGCCCGAATCGGACGCCGCTGCCCGCTGCCACCACGATGCCCCAGACCTGCATGGGCAGCAGCCTACGGGGGCCTCCCGATCTCCGTTGCGGAGACCAGACCAACGCTGGTGTCACCACTGCAGGAGCCATGCGAGTCCTGCTGGGAGCCCTGGGTCGGCAGTCCCGATACCCTGCGACCGATGCGCATCCACTCGACCCTCGGCCGCACGACCAGCGAGCTCGTCCCACGCGACGGGGACCGGGTGACGATCTACATGTGCGGGCCCACCGTGCAGACGGTGCCGCACCTGGGCCATGGCCGAGCCTTCGTCGTTTTCGACGTGCTGCGCCGGTACCTCCGCTGGCAGGGCCTCTCCGTCCTCTACGTCCGCAACGTCACCGACATCGACGACAAGATCATCGACGCCGCCGCCGAGCGAGGCATCCCGGTCGACCAGCACGCCAGGGAGATGGAGGAGGTCTTCCGCTCGGCCATGCATGCGCTCTGCGTGGAGGACCCCGACGTGGAGCCACGGGCCACCGAGCACATCGACCAGATGCAGGCACTCATCGCCACGCTCATCGAGACCGGCCACGCCTACCCGTCGGACGGCGACGTCTACTTCTCGGTCCGTTCCTTCCCCGGGTACGGCAAGCTGTCGGGGCGGAATCCCGACGACCTCCGCTCCGGGTCCCGGGTCGAGCCGGGGGAGGCCAAACGGGACCCGCTGGACTTCGCCCTCTGGAAGGGAGCCAAGCCGGGCGAGCCGACCTGGGACTCGCCCTGGGGGCCGGGACGGCCCGGTTGGCACATCGAATGCTCGGCGATGGCGCGCGCCTACCTCGGCGACGGGTTCGACATCCACGGTGGCGGCTCCGACCTCATCTTCCCGCACCACGAGAACGAGATCGCCCAGTCCGAGGCGGCCACCGGCACCCCATTCGCCCGGTTCTGGATGCACAACGGGATGCTGAACCTCGGCGGCGAGAAGATGTCGAAGTCCACCGGCCACGTCATCGACCTCGTGGAGGCAACCGAGCAGTACCCGGCCGCCGCCATCCGCCTCTTCTACCTGCGGGCCCACTACCGGTCGCCGCTCGAGTACTCGCTCGACCTGCTCGACGAGTCGGCGGCCGCCCTCGACCGCCTGCGGGCGTTCCGGCGCCGCGCCGGGGAGCCTTCGGTCCCCGACGACGAGTTCCTTGGACGCTTCACGGCCGCCATGGACGACGACCTGGCCACGCCCGAGGCGATCTCGGCGCTCTTCGACCTGGTGCGGGAGGGCAACCGCTGCCTGGAGGCGGGCGAGCCCGTCGCCGACCTCGCCGCCACCTACGACGTCATCGTCGCCGTGCTCGGCCTGGACGACCAGGCGACCGACGACGCGATCGACCCGGCGGTCGCCGCCTTGTTGGAGGCCCACGACCTGCCGACCGCCGACGACCTCGACTCGGCCGTGGCCGGCCTCATCGAGGCCCGTGCGGCCGCCCGCGACGCCCGGGACTGGGCCACCGCCGACGGCATCCGGGATGGTCTCGCCGAAGCGGGGATCACACTCGAGGACACCCCAGATGGCGTCCGCTGGTATCGGTCGTAGGGTCGAGGGCATCCACGCCGTCGCCGCCGCCCTCGCGGCGGGGCGGGTGACCCGCCTCCACGTC
>JBFLKR010000186.1:0-8616 GCA_040883295.1 Acidimicrobiia bacterium | reverse complement strand
TCGAACTCGTCGATGACGGCTTCGGCGAAGCGCTCGACCCGGGCGGGATCCATGACGACCACGAAGTCGTCGCCACCGATGTGGCCGACGAAACAGGTCGGGTCGCCCGACGCCGCCTGGGCATTCTGGAGCACGTTGGACGCGAAGGCGATGGCATGGTCGCCACGCAGGAAGCCGTAGTGATCGTTGAACGCCTTGAAGTTGTCGAGGTCCACGTGGGCGACGGCGGTCGGAACGTCCGCAGCGAGCCGTCGGTCGATCTCGATCTCGGTGCGGTGGTTGCCCGGTAATCCGGTCAGCGGGCTGACCCCGATCATCATCGTCGTGCGACGCAGCACCGACTTGATGCGGGCGACGAACTCGGCGACCTCGAACGGCTTGCGGATGAAGTCGTCGGCCCCGGACTCGAGTGCCCCGACGAGGAGGTCGGGGTCGAGGGAGTGGGTCAGCACCACGATGGCACTGCCGACGGTCTTGGGATTGGAACGCAGCCGGCGAAGGGCGGCCTCGGCGCCGTCGAGGTGGAGGTCGAGGAGCAGGATCCCCGACCGGGGATCCTCGAGCAGGCGCGCACCGGCGGCGCCGGGCGAGGCCTCGACGACGACGTCGAAGCCCTCGGCCTTCAGGTGATGGGCGATGAAGGCGGCAACCTCGGGATCGTCGTCACAGACGACCGCGAAGGTGTCGGAGACGGCCTGGTCGCGGTCCATGTGGGCAGTGTACCGAGGGGGCGCCCGTCAGCCCCGGGACTCAGGCGTCGCGGACGGCGATGAACATCCCGTCCGTCGGCCCCAGGTGCGGCGCGAGCAGGCGGCCGTCGCCCCAGACGCGGCCTCCGAGGCCCGCCGGTGGCCGGAACCCGCGTCCGGCCACCACACCGATGGTCTCCGCGGGCGTGACCGTGCAGACGGAGTACACGATCCGTCCTCCCGGAGCCAGCAGGTCGATCGCCGCGTCGAGGAGCCGGGCCTGCAGCACCGACAGGCGTTCGGTGTCGGCCTCGGCGATGCGCTCGCGGATCTCGGGGCGTCGACGCAATGTCCCCAACCCCGAGCAGGGAGCGTCGAGGAGCACCCGGTCGAAGGTACCGGGGGCCAATGGTGGCCGGCCGGCATCCGCGACCACCCAGTGCGCACCCGGCGCCCGGGCGCGACCGGTCCGCGCTCGCCGGGGGTGGCGATCGACGGCCACGACCATGCCCTCGGCGCCCACGAGGTCCAGCAGGTGGCGGGTCTTGCCGCCCGGAGCGGCGGCGAGGTCGGCGACCCGGGCGCCCGCGGGTACCTCCAACGCGTCCACCACGGCCACGCTCGCCGGATCCTGCACGATGGCCCCGGGCGGTGCCACGTCGACGAGTTGGGCACCGGGGATGCCGACCACCGGCTCGCCACCTGCCGGCGGCGGGGTGCCGGGAGCGATCCGGATGCCGGTCCGCGGCGGGCGATTGGAGGCCTCGACGAACGCCGCCGTCTCCTCGGAGCCCCAGACCGCCGTCAGGTCGTCGACGAGCCACGACGGGATGCCGGCGGCTGTGACCGGGTCGATCTCCGGCGGGGCCGATCGGGCGACGACCCGGAGCACGGCGTTCACGAGCCCGGCGGCGCGGGGGGCACCGAGTTCGCGCACGGCGTCGACGCAGGCCGAGACCACCACCGGCGGCGGCGTGTCGGTGTGGAGCAGCTCGAAGGCGCCCACCTCCAACACGTGCCGTACCTCGGCCTGCAGCCGCTCCGGTGGCCGATCGAGGGCGGGGGCGAGAGCCGCCGCCAGTTCGCCGGGGTGGCGCAGCACGCCATGCACGTCGGCGCGCACCGCCGCGGCGCCGGGCTCGTTGCCGAGGCGATCGAGCAGGACGTTCGCCCACGCCCCACCGGCGCGGACTCGGTGGAGGACTCGTGCCGCTTCGGCGCGGTGGTTCACCGAGCCGTCCCCAGGCCGCCGCGGCGGCCCCGGGCCCAGTCCTCGGCCGGCATGCTGCGGCGGCCCTCCGGACGCACCTCGAGCAGGCGGAGGGCGCCGTCGCCCGTCCCCATCGCCACCGCGCCGTCGACCAACTCGAGCGTTCCCGGTGGCCGGTCACCGGGGACCGCCTCCGCTCGGAGCACGCCGAGGCGGCCGTGGTCGGTCAGCACCCACGCACCGGGGCGGGGTGTGCATGCTCGCACCCGTCGGTCGAGCTCCTCGGCCGGCCGGTCGGGGTCGAGGTGGCCCTCGTCCGGCGTGAGTTTGGGGGCGGAGGTGCCGCCGGCCGGCTGTGGCCGGGCCTCCAGCTCGCCCCTCACCCAGCCCGCCAGGACGTCGACGAGGAGGCCGGCGCCGAGCTCGGCCAACTCGGCGGTCAGTTCCCCCGCCGGGCGTCGACCGGCGTCGAGGCTCGCCGTGGCGAGGATCGGTCCCGTGTCGAGGCCCTCGTCCATGACCATGATGGTGACGCCCACCTCCGTGTCGCCCGCCAGGATCGCCCGCTCGACCGGGGCGGCGCCCCGCCACCGGGGCAGCAGCGAGAAGTGGACGTTCAGGAAGCCGCGCCGGGTGGCCTCGAGCAGCGTTGGCGGGATCAGCGCCCCGTAGGCGACCACGACGGCGACATCGATGTCGGTGAGGTCGAGCGCCACGAGCTCGGACCGGTTGGCGGGGGTGGCGATCGGCAGCCCGGCCTCCTCGGCCCAGGCCCCGACCGGTGACGGCCGCAGGGCCCGGCCCCGCCCCTGCCGTCGCGGTGGCCGGGTGACGACGAGCCGCAGGTCGGTGGCGCCGGCGAGCGCCGCCAGGCTGGGGATGGCGGCCTCGGGAGTGCCGAAGAACGCCGTGTTCGTCATCGGGTCACCCGAGACCGATCGCCTCGTTGCGCAGGTCCCGGAGGGCCTTTCGGCGGACTCGCTTCGGCAACCGGGCCAGGAGCAGGATCCCGTCGAGGTGGTCGAGCTCGTGCTGGAGCACCCGACCCAGGAGCTCGTCGCCGGCGTGGAGCACCTCGACGCCGTCGAGGTCGGTGCCGCGGACCGCGAAGAAGCTCTGGCGGGCGATCGGCCAGTAGTGGCCGGGCACCGACAGGCAGCCCTCGTCGAACAACCACTCGTCGTCGCCGTCGTCTGGGACCACCATTTCGGCTCCCGTGGGCTGGGTGGTGAGCCGGTCTCCGGGCTCCGCGGGCACCGGCTCGGGGTTCACGATCACGTGCGGCCCCTCCCCCGCGTCGAACACGAACAGGCGCTTCGAGACGCCGATCTGGGGAGCGGCGAGACCCACCCCGGGAGCGTCGTACATCGTCTCGAGCATGTCGTCGGCCAGTCGTCGTAACCGGTCGTCGATCGCCGCGACCGGGGCCGCGGTGGTGCGCAGCACCGGGTCGCCGAAGGTGCGTATCGGGTAGATCGCCATGCCGGGCCGGAAGGGTACCCGGCGGCGCCGACTGTCACAGGTCGAGAGGGTCGACGTCGATGCGCACCTCACCCCCCCGGTCGCGGATCCGGCGGGCGACCAGCCGCAGCTCGTCGCGCACGCGGCCCAGATCGCGGCCCTGCACCAACCATCGTCTCGCATCCCCGTCGGCCAATGGGCCCAGCACCATGGCGTCCGAGTCGGCCAGCGGCCCGATCGGGTCGTCGGCGGCATCCCCGCGGACCTCGACGACGATGAGTTCCCCGGCCGGCGGGTACCCGAGGGCGGCGCGTTCGGCGAGGGTCTGTTCGATCCAGTCCCGCGGGTCGCCGCGTCGGAGCACCTCGATGACCGGATGGGTGGGAACGGCCGTCTGGACGAGACACCGGTGCCCCGATCCCGGTCGGACCCGGGTGGCGACGCGGGCGAGCAACCGCAGGCCGTCCTCCGCCGACCGGTACGACGGTCCGAGGAGCAGGCCGTCGGCGTCGACCACGACGGCGAGGTCGGCCGGATCGACGGCCGGGAGGTCGCGTTCGGTGATGACCGCGATGCGGTGGTCCGGACCCAGGCCGACGGGCGCCGAGCCGAGCAGGTGGCGGAGCCGGTCGGCGACGACGCCGGCGGCGGCGCCCAGCGGCTCGAAGGTCGATCCTCCGCACGCGGAGCAGTGCTCGAGCGGGGCGCCACACCGCGCACAGGCGGCGGTCAGGGTCGCTCGGGTGCCGCAGGCGGGGCAGCGACGGATCTCGCTGCAGGCGACGCAGCGGAAGGCCGGGGCATACCCCCGTCGATGCGTGAAGACGATCACCCGTGCCCCGGCCCTGGCGGCGCCGGCCACGACCACCTCGGTCCGCCGCCCGAGCAGGCCGGAGCCCGGCGGGTCCTCGTTGCGGTCGACCACCTCCACCGGCCCCCAGCGGCGTCCCGATCCGGGGGCGACGATCTCAGCCCCGTTCGCGATCGACCCCACGGTGGGCACCACGCCGGTGGTGACGAGCCGAACGCCCTCGAAGCGAGTGCGCTGGCCGAGGACGGTGCGGGTCTCGAGGGTCGGCGACTGGCGGCTCTTGTGCCCCCGGCGCCCGTCGTCGACGCAGATCGCAGTGGCCAGTCCGGCCACCGGCCAGGTCGCCACCCGGGGCGTCCCGAGCACCACGCACCCCGGCGTGGTGCGCGCCGTCACCCAGGCAGCCGTCTCGGCGGCGGCGGCATCGCTCGGGCGTACGACCACGGTCGGTCGAGTCGTGGACAGACCGGCGGCGATCGCCTCCAACTCCTGCTCGGTCGGACACACCACCAGCACCGATCGGTCCTCGGCGGTCTCCTCGACCACCGCAGCCACGGCGGCCCGGTGGTCGGCCGTGAGGATGTGGTGCCGACCGCCCCGTCCACGCACCGGCGGCGGGATCGCCGCCGTGGAGCGGGGCAGGTTCGGCGGGGCAGCCGAGCGAAGCACGGCGGCCAGCGGGGCCACGTAGTACCGGGCCACCCAACGGTGCAGGGCGAGATGGGGCTCGTCGAACTGCCGCAGTGACGGTGAGAGCGAGGCGACGGGCTTCAAGCCCTCCGGCTCGCCCTCGCCGACCGCCAGGACCGTGCCCCGAACCGTGCGTCCCCCGAGCGGCACCCGGACCGTGCTCCCCACTCCGACCGGGGCGTCGTCGCCGATCGTGTACAGGAAGCCGTCGTCGAGGGCGAGGGTGGGGACGTCCGGGAGCACCCGGACGACGCGACTCACGCGCCGGCGGCGGCGGCGAGGGCGTCGACGCGGGGAGTCTCCTCCCAGGTGAAGCCGGGCCGCCCGAAGTGCCCGTACGCCGAGGTCGGGGTGTAGATCGGTCGGGTGAGGTCGAGGTCGGCCAGGATGGCCCCCGGCCGCAGGTCGAAGACCTCTTCGATGGCCGACCGGATGCGATCCGGGTCGACGGTGTGGGTGCCGAACGTCTCGACATGGACGGACTGGGGTCGGGCCACGCCGATGGCGTAGGCGACCTGCAACTCCGCCCGCTCGGCCAGCCCTGCGTCGACGACGTGTTTCGCCACCCAGCGAGCGGCGTAGGCGGCCGAGCGATCGACCTTGGAGGGGTCCTTGCCGGAGAAGGCACCGCCACCATGACGGGCCCCGCCGCCGTAGGTGTCGATGATGATCTTGCGGCCGGTCAGGCCCGCATCGCCGTGAGGGCCACCGATGACGAACCGACCGGTGGGGTTGACCAGCCATCGGGCACCGGCCACGTCGACGTCCGGGAACCGGTCGGCCAGCAGCGCGCCCATCCGGGCCCGGATCTCGTCGGCGATGTGGTCCTGGTCGACGTCGGGACCGTGCATCGTTGAGACGAGCACCGTCTCGATCGCCACGGGCCGGTCGCCGTCGTATCGGACGGTGACCTGGGTCTTGCCATCGGGGCGCAGCCAGGCGACCGTGCCGTCGTTGCGGAGCCGGGTGAGTTCCTCGGCCAGCCGGTGGGCGGCGAGGATCGGCAGGGGCATCAACTCGTCCGTCTCGTTCGTGGCGTAGCCGAACATGATCCCCTGGTCGCCGGCGCCCAGGAGGTCGGGGTCGGAGCGCCACGCCCCCCGGTCGACGCCCTGGCGGATGTCTCCGCTCTGCTCGTGGAGGTGGTCCTCGACGACGAGCGTGTCGGCGTGGAACGCCACCCCCGGGATCGTGTAGCCGATCTGGCGCACGGCCTCTCGGACCAGGCCCTCGGTGGCGGACTCGTCGAGGCCGTCCCAGGCCGTCTTCACCTCGCCGGCCAGCACCACCCGATCCGTCGTCACCAGCGTCTCGCAGGCGACGCGGGCGTCGGGGTCGTGGCCAAGGATCTCGTCGAGCAGGGTGTCGGAGATGCGGTCGGCCACCTTGTCGGGGTGGCCCTCGGTGACGCTCTCCGAGGTGAACAGCCAGGTCATCGGGGCGGGAGTGTAGGGAGGGGGTCCGACGTCAATCGGTCAACCGGTCGGCGATGTGCTCGACGAGTCGCTCCGCGACCTCGGTCTTGGGCAGCAGCGGCCAGGTCTCGGCGATGCCGTCGGCGCCGACCAGCACCACCTCGTTCGTGTCGGTGCCGAACCCGCTGCCTGGTCGGGCGACGTCGTTGCCGACGAGCAGGTCAACGCCCTTGCCGGCCGCCTTCTCGGTCGCCCGCTCGAGCGACCCGACCTCGGCGGCGAAGCCCACGACCACCTGCGGCCGGTCGGTGGCGGCGACGACCCCGGCGAGGATGTCGGGCGTGGCCTCGAACGACACGGTTGGCGGTCCATCGCTGCGCTTGAGCTTGTGGTCGGCGGGCTCGGTCGGGCGGTAGTCGGCCACCGCGGCAGCCAGCACGGCGACGTCGACGCCACCCATTCGCGACCAGACGGCGTCGGCCATCTCGGCGGCGGACTCCACCGCCACCACCTCGAGCCCGGCCGGGGCGGTGCCCGGCTGCGTCGTCACGAGGACGACCTCGGCACCGTGGGAGGCGGCGGCGGCGGCGATGGCATGGCCCATCTTCCCCGACGACCGGTTGCCGACGTAGCGGACCGGATCGATCGCCTCCCGGGTCCCACCGGCGGAGACCAGCACCCGCCGCCCGTCGAGGCGCCCGCCGAAGAGGCGATCGACGGCGACGACGATGTCGTCGGGCTCCACCATCCGACCGGCCCCCTGGTCGCCGCCGGCCAGACCGCCGGAGGCGGGTCCGACGATGGTGACGCCGCGTTCGACGAGCGTGGCGACGTTGGCGGCGGTGGCCGGGTGCTCCCACATCTCGGTGTGCATGGCGGGCGCCACCGCGACGAGAGCACGCGTGGCGAGGACGGTCGTCGTGAGCACGTCGCCGGCCGCGCCGGCAGCCAGCTTGGACAGCGTGTTGGCCGTGCAGGGCGCCACCAACACCAGGTCCGCCCAGTGGGCGAGGTCGGTGTGGGGACTGGCGAGGTCGGCGTCCCAGAGCTCTGTCAGGGGGTGCTCACCGGTGAGCGACGCGAAGGTCTGCGAGCCGATGAAACGTCGGGACGCCGGGGTCATCACGACCTTCACCTCGGCCCCGGCCTCCAGCAGCCGCCGGGTGAGGTAGGCGGCCTTGTAGGCGGCGACGCCGCCGGACACGCCGAGCACGACCCGGCGGCCGCGGATCACTCGTCTTCGGAGGCGCTGCCCGGCCGGACGAGCTCGTCGGTGATCTCCTCGAAGGCGATCGTGACCGGCTGGCGGCTGAGGGAGTGGACCTGCGGCGGGACGTAGGCGCCGATCCCCTCGCCCAACTGGTTGAAGTAGGCATTGATCTGGCGGGCCCGTCGGGCCGAAAGGACGACGGCGCTGAAGCGGCCACCGCCCTTTTCGATGAGATCGTCGAGGTTCACGTCGCTCATGGGGTCCTTTCCGACGCCGCCAGTATACGGTCGATGCGCTCGATGGCGGCATCGACGTCGTCGTTGGTGACCAACCAGTCGTAGGTGCGCCGGGCCTCGGTGATCTGGCGGTCTGCCACCGCCAACCGCCGGGCCACGTCGGCCTCCGACGTGTCGGCCCGGCCCCGGAGCCGCTGCTCGAGCGTTTCCCGGTCCGGCGGGAGCAGGAAGATCGTGATCGCCTCGGGCAACGCCTCCTTCACGGCGAGCGCCCCCTGGTTCTCGATGTCGAGCAGCAGGTCGCTGCCCGCCGCCAGCGCCGCCTCTACCGGCTCCCGTGGTGTGCCGTACCGGTGGCCCCCGTAGTCGGCCCACTCGAGGAACCAGCCCCGCCGTCGTCGCTCCTCGAACTCCTCGGGGCCGAGGAAGTGGTAGTGAACGCCGTCCACCTCGCCGGGCCGGGGGGGACGGGTGGTGGCCGAGACCGAGAACCCGAACTCGCGACGCTCCCGCAACCCCGCGACGACGGTGCTCTTGCCGACCCCCGAGGGGCCGGAGATCACGACGAGGAGGCCTCGGCGGTCAGCCGAGGTGGTCGAGGAGGGCGGCACGCTGGCGGGAGCCGAGGCCCCGGATCCGGCGGGTGTCGTCGATACCGAGCTCCTCGAGCAGGCGCTTGGTCTTGACCTTGCCCATGCCGGGGAGATTGGGGAGGACGGAGCCGATCTTCATCCCGGCGATGATGTCGTCGGTCTCGGCTCGCTCGAGCAGCTCGGGGAACGTGATCGTCCCCATCTGCAGCAGCTGCTTCACCTCGGCCCGCACCCGCCGGGTCTCGCCAGCCTTGGCGAGGGCCGCGGCCCGTTGCTCTGGGGTCTGTTCGGGGAGCGACAT
>JBFLKR010000185.1:0-3328 GCA_040883295.1 Acidimicrobiia bacterium | reverse complement strand
GACCCGTTCATCGCCGGACCGGAGTTGTGCCCCCAGCTCGTCGAGAGCGTTGGCGAGGCGTTCGAGGTTGTCGTGGGAGCGCTCGGGAGTGATGTCGATGTCGACGGTCGGCGGGACCGCTACTCCCCACAGCTCCACGGCGAAGCCACCTATGACGACGAACTCCACGTCGTGGGCAAGCAGGGTCGCCACGATCGCGGCCGCGTCGACGTCGGCGGTAGGCACTCAGTGGCCCCGGATCCGGGCGAGCCGCGCCGCCTCGGCCCGCTCGCGCGATGCCCGTTCGATCGCCGCGCGTGTCTCGGCGGGCACCGACTCGAGTGCCGCCTCGAGTGAGCTGTCGTGGTCATCGAGCTTCTCGAGGTGCATGCGCAGGTCGAAGCCCGCAGCGGCGACCAGCTTGCGGAGGGTTGTGAGGGTTGGATCCATGCGACCTGTCTCGTAGGCCGATATGGCCTGCTGGGTGACCCCGGCGCGTTCAGCGAGTTCGGCCTGGGTGATGCCGGCCTTGGATCGGGCCAGCCGCACCAGCCCGGCTGCCGGGGTGGGGGCAGGGGAGTACTTCACCACGACTCCACTCTACACACTGAATACTAGGTATACAATCGAAACGATGTACACACAGTATGGAGTGTACTGACTGGGGCTGCCGCGCCCTCAGTCGAGGAACACGTCGGGGTAGAGCTCCTGACCCGCTTCAACGGCGTACGACTCGAGGTCGTAGCCGCCGGCCTCGCCGAGCACCTCGCTGTCGATGAAGCACTCGCCCGAGGGGGCCGGGTCCTTGGTGAGGATCTCGAAGGCGGCGTCGGCGACGATCTCGGGGGTGCGGGAGCGGCGGATCATCTCGTCGCCGCCCAGCAGGTTCTGCACCGCGGCGGTGGCGATGGTCGTCTCGGGCCACAGGCAGTTGGCGACCACGCCGGTGCCGTCGAGCTCGGCAGCCATCCCGAGGGTGAGCAGCGTCATCCCGTACTTCGACAGGGTGTAGGGGGCGTGGGCGCCGAGCCAGCGGGGGTTGAGGTTGATCGGCGGCGACAGGGTGATGATGTGCCCGGCCCCCGACTGCTTCAGGTGGGGGATGGCCGCCTGGGACACGATGAACGTGCCCCGGCTGTTGATCGACTGGATGAGGTCGTAGCGCTTGAGGGGCATCGTCTCGACGTTGGCGAGGTTGATGGCCGAGGCGTTGTTGACGCAGATGTCGATGCCGCCGAACTCGTCGACGGTCCTGGCCACGGCGTCGAGCACGGCGTCCTGGTCGCGGATGTCGCCGACGATGGGGAGCGCCTGCCCGCCGGCGGCCCGGATCTCGTCGGCGGCGGTGTGGACGGTGCCGGGCAGTTGGGGGTGGGGCTCGTCGGTCTTGGCGATGAGCGCCACGTTGGCGCCGGCCCTGGCGGCCCGCACGGCGATCGAGAGGCCGATGCCTCGGCTCCCGCCCGAGATGAACATGGTCTTGCCGGCGAGCTCCCCGGACATGTCGACTCCTCGTTGGTGGTCGGGTTGTGTCTAGCGGGTACCGCGATGACTGGGCGAATCGGATGGCTCAAGCTGGGAGCCGTCGGCTGCCGATGGCTGAAGGGTGTCCTCAGTCCCCGACCCGTGGGCCGACGCCCCGTCCGGCCGTGTGCCTCAGGTGGGCGATGGAGCGTTCCGCATGGCCGCCGCCACCGGGCAGGCGTCGTGGGCGAAGGGCGCCCGGGGTGAGGTCCATGTGGGTCGGCTCCTCGAGGGACTCGGACCCGAGTACGGCGTGTGGCACGACCTGACATTCCCCGAGTCGGCCGCGAACTTGGATCACCTCGTCATCGGTCCGAACGGCGTCTTTGCGATCAACACCAAGAACCACTCCGGCGGCCGGGTGACCGTCTACCCGAACGCTGTCTGGGTCAACGGTCGCGAGCACGACTACGGGCGAGCCGTACGCCGCGAAGCGGCCACCACCAAGAAGGTCTTGGGATCTGGCGCTTGGGTCACCCCGATGCTGGTGGTCCTCGCCGACCGGTTCGAGGTCAAGGGGGAGCCGAGGGGTGTGGCGGTCTGCCGAGCCGAGGACGTCGTTCGTGTCGTGCGTGATCATCCCGGCCAGCTGACTCCGGAGGCGCAGCGCCGTTTGCGATCTCGCGCTGTCGAGTGGGCCTCGGCATCTGTCGGGGCGGCGCCGCCGAGACGGACGCGTGTCCTGCAATGGTTGCCGGTCGTGCCAACCGAGCTGGTCGTTGCTGCGATCGCGTTGGCTGGGCTCCTTGTTGCGGGTGCGTTGGTGGCGCGGGGCGCCGCGATCTCAGCGATCGTGGTCCTGGGGATGGTGATCGGGACCCTCAAGCTCGTCGTGGACCGCCGGTAGTCCGACTACGGCACGGCGGGGAGCTCGCCCCGGGCCTCCCTGATGATGGCGGTGGCCTCGCCGGGCTCGAGGTCGAAGAGTGGCGGCTCGTTAACCCACTGCCTGAAGTCGGCGCTGGGGCGGGCGAGGTCCTCGGTGAGTCGCTCGATGATGAGCTCCGACAGGGTCGTGCCTGCGGCGGCGGCCCGCTCGGGCAACGCCCGACGCAGGTCTGGCGGGACGTTCTTGATCTCGATGTCCGGCATTGGTCCAGCGTGCAGGGAACGCGAGGCGCCGTCAACCCGCCGGTGGCGGCAGGCACACGTCGACGCCCTCGTCGTCGCACAGCAGCCACGCTCCCAGCACCGGACCGTCGAGGGCCTCGACCGCCGCGGTGAGGGCACCGACGTCGCTGAACGGGTCCGGTTGGCCCGGGTGGTCCCAGGTCGCCACCACCAGCGTGCCGGGCCCGGCGTCGGGGGCGAAGGCGGCCACGGCGTCGGCGGCCGTCGGGTCGTCGGAGGCCCGTTCGGCCACGACGGTGCCGGCGGGATCGAACCGGGTGACGAGGTGGCGTCGGCCTCCCTCGACGAGGCGGCGGGCGCATCCGAAGAGCCCGTCGACCCAGGCAGTGTTTGCTTCCACGATCGCTCCTTGGTCGGGATCGGGGAAGTGGCCCCACGGTATTGGATGGGTGTGACGCCGCCTAGGGGGTCGGCGCCGGGCTCGGCGGCAATCAGTTCAGCCCGAGAACGGTCAGCAGGGCCGCATCGACGCCCCACCGTTCTTCTGCGGTGAGGTGACCGGCGAGATCGCCGAGCCGCTGGACGTCGACGGCACCGACCTGCTCGACGAGCACCCGGGTCGTGGTGCCGTCCACGTCGATCTCGGGTCGGAACGACGCCGGCCGGGCGCTCGTCGATGTCGGCGCCACCAAGACCACCGATCGGGGCAGCAGCGCCTCGGACTGCAGCACGACACCGAATCGGCGGCCGGACT
>JBFLKR010000184.1:0-7077 GCA_040883295.1 Acidimicrobiia bacterium | reverse complement strand
CGCCACGCGCCCCGGTCAGTACCGGTGACGTCGTAGATCATCGTCGTGGCGGTGTGGGTGGTGTTGGCGCCGAGGTCGGCCTCGGCCCGGACCCGGACGCCCTCGACGACGATCGAGCGGCTCCCGATGAAGGCGCCGTCCTCGACGATGACCGGGCGGGCGGCGGGAGGCTCGAGGACGCCGCCGATGCCCACCCCGCCCGAGAGGTGCACGTTGCGGCCGATCTGGGCGCAGGAACCGACCGTCGCCCAGGTGTCGACCATGGAGCCGGCCCCGACCCGGGCGCCGATGTTGACGTAGCCGGGCATGACGACGACGCCGGGCTCGCAGTGGGCGCCGTAGCGGATCGTCCCCGGTGGGACCACCCGGACCCCCTGGCCGACGAGGTCGGTCTTGGTGGGCAGCTTGTCGTGGTAGACGAAGTCGCCGGCGCGCATCTCGGTCATCTCGGTGACCGAGAAGTACAAGAGCACGGCCTTCTTGACCCAGTCGTGGACCACCCAGTCGTCACCCACCGGCTCCGCCACCCGCAGCTCCCCGCGGTCGAGCGCGTCGATGGTCCGATGGACGGCGTCGGTCGCCGTCGCCAACTGCGACCGGTCCTCGAAGGCGTCCTCGATCAGTGCTCGGTCAGACATGCTCGGATCTCCTCTCCGGCCCGCTCGCACTCGGCCACCGACGGCACGAGGGCGAGGCGGACGTGGCCCTCGCCCCCCGGCCCGAAGACCCGGCCCGGGCTGACGACGATACGGCGCTCCAACAACCGGTCGGCGACCTCGACGTCGTCGCCGACGCGCACCCACAGGTACAGGCCGGCCCGCGAGCCCACCACGGGGTACCCGGCCGCCTCGAAGGCGGCTGCCAGGGCGGCCCGCTTGGCGGCGAAGACCTCGTTGCGGTGAGCCACGTGGGCGTCGTCGGCCCAAGCGGCTGCCGCGGCCGACTGCACGAACTCCGGGGGCACGGTGCCGGCGACCTGTTTGAGGACCCGCATGGACTCCACCAGTCGGGCGTCGCCGACCATGGCTCCCACCCGATAGCCGGTCATCCCGTCGCGCTTGGACGTGGACAGCAACGACACCACGCCGGTGAGGTCGTCGTCGGCAACGTCGAGGACGGAGGCAGGCGAGGGGTCGCCGGGGTCGTGGACGTCGACGTAGCACTCGTCCGACGCCAGCCAGGCCCCGGCGGAGGCGGCAGCCTCGACGATCCGCGCCAGCTCGGCCCGGTCGACCACCGTGCCGGCCGGGTTGTGCGGGGAGTTCACCCATGCGAGGACCACGTCGTCCCATCCCGATCGTGCCAGCAGGTCGGCATCGACCTCGAAGTCGCCCGCGAGTCGATAGACGCGGGGGGTGAGCCCGGCCAGGGACGCCGCTCGCCCGTAGACGGCGTAGCCGGGGGTGGGATGCAGCACCACCGCCCCGGGGTCGGGGCCCGAGACGACCATGGGCAGATGGAAGACCGCCTCCTTGGAGCCGGCCGTGATGACGACGTGGCGGTCGGCGTCGACCTCCCGGCCGAACCGGCGGGCGACGTAGTCGGCGACGGCTCGCCGGGCCTCGGCGGTGCCGGCCGCCACCGGGTAGGACGACGAGGGACCGACCGATCCCAGCAGCGCCCCCCTGGCGACGGGCGGGGTCGGCTCGTCGGGGTCGCCGACCGAGAAGTCGACGAGGGGGCCCTCGGCAGCGAGGTCGCGGGCGCGTTCGTGGAGGGCGGCGATCGGGGAGGGCCCCAACCCGGTGAGCACGGGGTTGCGTCGCATCGGCGAGAGCCTACGGGTTTCGTTCCTGTCGGCCCGGGCATCGCCCCGCCAGCCCCAGCCCGACAGGAAGGCGTGGTGGGCGCCCACGGACCTCGGAACAGACCCCTTGACAGCGTGATGTCTTTGTGACATCATAACGACATCACCGCAGAGCCAGACGAGGGAGCACCCCATGTACACCGCCCACCCCCACCGATTCCACGACGCCTACGGCGACCACCTCGGCATCCGGACGCCCCGCCTCCCCCGGCAGCGTCCGACCCGGGGTCGGAGGGCCCGATGAACCTCGAGCCCGTCATCACCACGATCGAGACCCACCTCGACGCCCAGCTGCGGCTGGTCGGCGACCCGGCCGTCGCCGAGGCCGGCCGGCTGGTGGGCGAAGCGCTTCGACCGGCCCTCCGGGAGGCGGCGCTCGCCCTCGCCCGTCAAGCCACCGACGAGGTGGCGGCCCAGCTCCCCGGCCGGAGCGTCGACGTGGTCCTCGACGGCGACGACCCCACCATCCGGATCGGGGATGCGGCCGGCACCGGCCCCGTCGACGCCGACCTGGACGCCCGCATCACCCTGCGGCTGCCGACGGCGCTGAAGGAGCTCATCGAGGGCGCCGCCTCGTCGGAGGGCGACTCCGTCAACGCCTGGATCGTGAAGTCGCTGAACACGAACGCCACCGGCACGACGGGCCCGTCGCGGGTCCGGGGGACGTACGAGCTGTGAGCGAGCGCACCGAAACCCTGGACCTGACCGCCCCGGCCCGCGCGTTGGTCATCGAGCTCCCTGCCGGCGAGTGCCGCATCGAGCCCGGGGAGGCCGACCTCGTCACCGTCACCCTCGCCGGGCGCGACGCCGACCTCGTGGAGGTCGAGGCCGCCGGCGGGACCGTCTCCGTCCGCCTCCCCCGGGACGGGCGGTTCAGCCGTTCGTCGGTGGCCCTGTCGGTGGCGGTCCCGCCCGGCCTCGACCTCACCGTCCGATCGGCCTCCATGGACGTGGCGGCCGCCGTGGCGCTCGGCGACGTCGACGTCCGCACCGCGTCGGGCGACGTGCGCCTGTCTGACGTGGCCTCGCTCTCGGTCAAGGCGGCGAGCGGCGACGTGCGCGTCGAACGGGTGGCCGGCGACCTCACCGCGGCCCTCGCCTCGGGTGACGTCGCGGCCACCTCGGTCGGCGGAGACGTCACGACGTCCACCGCCAGCGGCGACGTCCGCGTCGACCACGCGTCCGGGCGCCTGGAACTGAGGACGGCCTCGGGCGAGGTGCTCGTCGGCCGCTGGGAGGGCACCGACGCCGCCCTCAAGACCGTCTCGGGCCACGTCCGTCTCACCGTGCCCGCCGGGACCCGGGGCGACCTCGACCTCACCTCGTTCTCGGGACGGGTGCGACTGCCGTCGGGACCGACATCCGACGTCCCTGACGCCGAGCGCGTTCGCCGTCGGATCCGCTTCCGATCGGTCTCGGGGGATTTCGACCTCCACGTCGATGGCTAGCCCACGGGGTCTGGGACAATCGGCCCCGTGGATGCCCGCACCGCCCGGTACGTCCAGATCGGCCTCGGCCTCCTGTTGGTGGCCGTCATCGCCGGCGCGGTACTGCTCTCGGGTCCGACCGGCGAGCGGACCGCGTTGCCGGACCCCATCGAGCGCGTGGTGCCCGCCGACGGCGCCCAGATGCCCCGCCAGCAACCGGTGGTGGTCGACCTCGCCATCGGTTACGACGCCACGATCTTCGTCGAGGACCGGGCCGCCGGGGAGTGGGTGCCCGTTCCCGCCGACCAGGTCGCCTTCGAGCCAGCGACCGGCGTGCTGACCTGGACCCCACCACCCGACATCGCCCCGTCCGGTCAGTTCCGTCTCCGAGTCGAGTACCGGGCGACCACCGGCCTCCCCGAGACCGGCAGCTACGAGTGGTCGATCAGGACCTACTGATGGCCCGACCGCTCACCTGTCGTCGGCCGGCCCCTCCGCCAGGAGTCGCACGAATGCGGCCTCGTCGAGGATGGGCGTTCCGAGGTCCTCTGCCTTCGCCCGCTTGGAGCCACCACCCTCGCCGGCTACGAGATAGGCGGTTCGACCACTGACGGAGCCGGCCACCCGGCCGCCCCGCTCCTCCACCGCCGCCTGGGCCTGCTCCCGGGTGAAGCCCTCGAGCGTGCCGGTGATGACGATGCTGAGCCCCTCGAGCGTCCTCGGCACCGAGGCCGCCGGCTCCGGGTCGGCCACCCGGACCCCCCGCTCGGAGAGGCGCTCCACGAGCCCCCGATGCCCCGGGTCGTCGAACCAGTCGACCACCGACCCGGCGATGGTGGGGCCGATCCCGTCGAGGGCAGCCAGCTCGTCGACCGATGCCGCCGCGATCCGCCCGAGCGACCGGTACTCGCGGGCGAGGATGCGGGCCGCCGAGGGCCCGACGTGGCGGACGCCGAGCGCCACCAGCAGGCGGGCGACTCCACGGTGGCGGGACTCGTCGATCGCCGCCATGAGATTGGCGATCGACGTCTCACCCCACCCCTCCCGACCTTCGAAGTCCGCGGGCGACAGCGCGTAGATGTCGGCCGGGTCGGCGACCAGGCCCTCCTCCATCAGCAGGTCGATGGTCTTGTAGCCGAGGTGCTCGATGTCCATGCCGGCCCGCGAAGCGAAGTACGCCAGCCACTCACGCAGCCGCGAGGGACAGGCGAGGCCGCCGGTGCAGCGGGCCACCTTCTCGCCCTCGGGCCGCACGATGGGGTGGTCGCAGAACGGACAGCGCTCGGGCATCTCCCACACCTGCTCGTCGCCCGTGCGGAGCTCGGGGACCGGGCCGAGCACCTCGGGGATGACGTCACCGGCCCGTCGGACCACGACCGTGTCGCCGATGCGCACGTCCTTGCGGGCCACCTCGTCGGCGTTGTGGAGCGTCGCCATTCCCACGGTGGCCCCGCCGACGAAGACCGGCTCCAGCACCGCGAACGGGGTCGCCGCCCCGGTGCGGCCGATGTTGATCTCGATCCCCCGCAGCGTCGTGGTGCGCTCCTCCGGCGGGAACTTGTAGGCGATGGCCCACCGCGGGGCCCGAGCGGTGAAGCCGAGCTCGTCCTGGTCGGCGAGCGAGTCGACCTTCACGACGACGCCGTCGGTCTGGTAGCCGAGGTCATGGCGGCGGCCCTCGTAGGCCTCGATGTGGGCGAGCACCTCGTCGAGCGACGCCACCACCCGACGTTCGGGGTTCACGGTGAGCCCCAGCGAGGCCAGGTGATCCATCACCTGGCCGTGGGTGGCGAGGCCGGGACCGCCCTCCATGATGCCCGCCTGGTACACCCAGATCCCGAGGTCGCGGGTGGCGGTCACCGTCGGGTCCTTCTGTCGGAGCGAGCCGGCGGCTGCGTTGCGAGGGTTGGTGAAGCGTCGCTCCCCCATCTCGTCGCGCTCGGCGTTGAGGGCGGCGAAGGCCGCATCGGAGAGATAGACCTCGCCCCGTACCTCGAGCAGTGACGGCACGTCGTCGCCCATCAGCCGCAGCGGGATCCCCCGCACGGTACGGAGATTGGCGGTGACGTCCTCGCCCGTCGTGCCGTCGCCCCGGGTGGCACCCCGCTCGAGCATCCCATCGCGGTAGACCAGCGACACCGCCAGCCCATCGATCTTCGGCTCGCACGAGAACCCCTCCGGCACTCGACCGAGCAGGCGCTCGAGGCGACCGGCCCAGGCGACGAGGTCCTCGGGGTCCGACGCGTTGTCCAGGCTGAACATCGGGCGGAGATGGCGCACCGGGGCGAAGAGGTCGTCGATCGGGGCCCCGACCCGCTGGGTCGGCGAGTCGGCGGTGACCAGCTCGGGATGCTCGGCCTCCAGCCGCCGCAGCTCGGCCATGAGCTCGTCGTACTCGGCGTCGCTGACCACGGGCGCGTCGGCCACGTAGTAGCGGCGGTCGTGCTCGCGGATCTCGGTGCGCAGGCGCTCGACGCGGTCGGCGACGTCGGACATGACGCGCAGCGTACCGAGCCGGTACGACCGGCTCCTAGGCTGGGCCCTCCGACTCACCAGGAGACCCCATGGACGCCGTCCGCATCATGATGGCCACCTTCCCCACCACCGAGGGTGCCACCGAGGCCGTCGACCAGTTGGAGGCCATGGCGAAGGCGGGGTCGATCAAGATCGTGGACGCCGCGGTGGTCAGCCGGGCCACCGACGGGACGACCGACGTCGACCAGGTGACCCTGCCCGGGATGGCCACCTGGGCCGGCCGCGGGGCCCTCATCGGCGGCATCGTGGGCCTCGTCTTCCCACCGGCGATCATCGGCTCCGCGCTGGTCGGTGCCGGGATCGGCGCCACCTCGGCCGCCATCGCCCGCCATGCCCTCAAGAACGAGGACCTCGAGGAGGCCGCGGCGGACCTCGCCCCCGGCACGTCGGCGTTCATCGCCGTCGTCGAGGAGACGTGGGTCCGCCAGATGGCGGCGGCCCTGGAGGGCTATGAGCGGCTCGCCGAGCACACGCTCGACGCCGACACCTCGGCCAACCTGCAACTCATCGCCGACGAGGCCGCCGGCATCGCCGCGGCCTCGGCCGACGTGGTCGGCACCGACGACGCGGGCAACCCGGTCGCGGCGTCGATGGAACGGATCACCGACACCACGACCGGCATCAGCTACACGACGGGCGAGGCGGTCTCGACCGACGGCGAGGTGGTCGTGTCGGCAACGACCGAGCAGTTGGAGATCCCCGACGAGGTGCCCGACGCCATCGGTGGCTACGAGGCCCTCGAGGACGAGGACGAGACGGACCGCTAGGACCGGACCGGCGCCTCGATGATCCCGCCGCCGACGACCTCGTCGCCGGCGTAGACCGTGAGGGTCTGACCGGGGGCCACGGCCGGCTGCGGCGCCGCGAAACGGGCCTCCCACCGATCGCCTTCCCCCGCCAACGCGGTCAGCGGCGTCGGCTCGGCCCGGTACCGGATCCGGGCCGCCAACCCCTCGTCACCCGTCGGCGGGTGCCCGGCCACGAAGGACACGCCGCCCACCACGGCGCCGATGGCCTCGAGGTCGGCGCGCCGACCCACCACCACCTCCCGGCGATCGGGCCGCAGCTCGACGACGAAGCGGGGTTCGCCCACCGCCACGCCAAGGCCCCGGCGCTGGCCGACCGTGAAGCCCATGACGCCGTCGTGGGATCCCAGCACCGTGCCGTCGGCGTCGACGACACGACCCGACTCGGTGGCGGCCGGGGCGAGCCGCCGAACGAGCTCGCGGTAGTCGCCCTGGCCCACGAAGCAGATGTCCTGGCTGTCGGCCTTGGCTGCGGTCCGCAGCCCCAGCCGCTCGGCCTCGG
>JBFLKR010000183.1:0-3500 GCA_040883295.1 Acidimicrobiia bacterium | reverse complement strand
CGAGCGAAGCGAGTGGGAGGGGGGAGCCGAATCGCGTGCGAAGGGCCGGATCGCCGGTCTTCGCCGCTGTCTGGAGCCGCCCCCCTCCCACCGGCCTCCTTCGTCGGCCGGCGGGGCCCATCCCCCCGTCGGGGGGATCTCCTTTCAGATTCGGTGGGGTCTGCCCCGTGATTGGGAAATCCCCCCGCCAGGGGGGATGGGTCCCACGAGCGAAGCGAGTGGGAGGGGGGAGCCGAATCGCGTGCGAAGGGCCGGATCGCCGGTCTTCGCCGCTGTCTGGAGCCGCCCCCCTCTCCTTACTCGCCTGGGTTCAGGAGAACGATGCCACGCGCAGTGGCACCACGCCGCCGGGGCCGCCGACCCGGACGGCGAGGCCGGCCTGGGGGCCGTCCCGGACCTCGAGGTCGAGGCCCAACGCCGCCAGCACCTCGGCCGGACGGCTCGGGAAGGGATGCTCGGCGTGGATCGACGCCAGCGACAACCCTTGGGCCGCGGTCCGGGCCGGATGGGGTGAATCGCCCCAGTCGATGACGAAGGGGATGATCCCGCCGAGGGTGTCGAACCGGGGGAACGACAGTCGCCAGGTCAACAGGCCCGCGGGGGATCGGCGCTGCATCTCCGTCGGCTCGTCGTACTCGTAGCCGGCCTCGGCGGCGCGCTCCACGAACCCGTCGAGGTCGTCGACGCTCGCACACCAGGTGATCACGCCGGCCGTCATCATCCGGTCGAGGCCGAACGGACGGGGCTGCTCGGGGCCCGGCTGGTCGGGGTCGGGGCCGATGATCTCGAGGTAGGTGCGCTCGCCGAGCGATGCCAGGTAGTTGGCCGTCCCCCGGCCGACGTGGGCGCCGCCCCAGTTGGGGTCGACGCCGACGAGGCCACCGATGCCCGCCACCGCCCCGTGCAGGTCGTGCACGCCGTAGACGATGTGGTCGATCATTCGAGGTCCCGGTCCGCGAAGGCGTCGAGCGCCTCCTCGAGGTGCTCCCAGGTCACCTCGAGGGCGTGGGCGTCGGTGCGCAGCGCCACCAGCGCCGCCTCCCGCAGCAGCCCGGTCAGGTCGGCGAACGACAGGCCCTCGGTGGCGTCGGCCAGGTCGTCGAGCGACACGTCGTCGTCGAGGGGGACGTCGGTGATCCGCAACAGGGCGAGCCGAGCCGACCGGTCGGGCAGGGCCAGGTGGATGTGCACCTCGAACCGGCCCGACCGCAGCAGCGCCGGGTCGATGAGGTCCCGCCGGTTGGTGGCGCCGATCGCCACCAAATCGCCCCGCCCCGTCACCCCGTCGAGCTCGGTGAGCAGCGACGCCACCACCGAATCGGTCACCGACGTCGTCGACGACCCGCGGATGGGGGCGAGGGCGTCGAGCTCGTCGAAGAACAGGATCGACGGCGCCGCCGCCCGGGCCCGGGCGAACACCTCTCGCACGGCCCGCTCGGACTCGCCGACGTACTTGTCCAACAGCTCGGCGCCCTTGACCGGGAAGAACGCCGCCCCCGCCTCGTTGGCGAGCGCCTTCACCACGAACGTCTTCCCGGTGCCGGGCGGCCCCCACAACAGGATCCCGCCGGGCGGGTCGATGCCGAGCCGGGCGAAGCGCTCCGGCTGGGTCATCGGCCAGATGACCGCCTCGGTCAGCCGCTGCTTGACGTCCGCCAGGCCGGCGACCGCCTCGAACCCGAACGAGGGGATCTCCCCGAGGCCGGTCGCCCCGAGGGTGGGGTTGGTCTCGGCGAGGGCGGTCAGCAGTGTCTCGGTGTCGAGTTCGCCGCCGTCGGCGACCATCGCCGAGGCGTGTACGACCGCAGCGAGGATGTCGGCGCCCGAGAACCCGGCCGAGCGGGCCCCGAGCAGGTCGAAGTCGACGTCGCCGCGGGGGATGCGACCGGTGGCGGCGTCGAAGAGCGCGGTCCGCCGGGCCGAGTCGGGCGGCGGGATCCGCAGGGTGCGGGGCAGCAGCTCCGAGCCGGTCACGGTCGGGTCGACGCCGGCCACCGACCGAACCCCGATGACGGTGGCGAGGCCGGGCGTGCGGGCGACCTTGTCGAGGAACCACCGCAGCACCGCCCCCACCTGGGTGCGGTAGTTGGAGAGGCCGTCGTCGCCGGCGATCGTCTCGAGGGGCTCGAGGTGGATGACGCCCGGCCGGGGCGTGTCCCGGATCGCCGCCTCCAGCAGGTCGAGCAGCCGAGTCGGCTTGAAGACGAGGTCGAGGGAGATGTCGCGACGGTGGGCGCCGGCCTGACGGGCCGCCTCGGCGACCACCTCGGGGCCGCCGCAGCCGGGCGGCGCCTCCACGATGACGCCCGCCACCTCGGGGAGGCCCCAGGCGGTGGGCAGGTTGCCCTCACCGGCGAGCAGTCGGATCCACCCGGCCAGTGTCTCGACCTCCTGGTCGAGACCGGTGAGCAGCGCCTCGGAGCGGGTGGGGGGTCGGTGACCGCCGTCGTCGGGCGGGGTCGACGCCTCGGTGGGGGCCGGGGCCGTCTCGGGCCGATCGTCGGGGGACTCGTCGGGCATCGGCAGCGTGTCGGACAGGACGGTGCCGGGGCCCACCACGCCGGCCGGGCCGGGGGCGACCGCTCGTACGGTGAACGTGACGGCTTCGGCCTCCTCGGGGAGGCGGGCGGCATCGACCGTGATCTCGTCGCCGGGGGTGACCGGCAGTCCCACGAGCGCCGAGACGACCTCGCGGACGTCGGCGGGCATCGGCTCGACGACCACCGTGGCGGCGGTGGGGAGCATCACCCGTTTCACGTCGACGGTCGACCCCGCCGCCACCCCGGCGTTGGCGAGGGTGGCGGGCCCCACCAGCAGGGTGGTCGCCACCGGCACCCGCCCGGGCAGCACCCGGGCGTGCGACTCGCCGATCGAGACGACCCCGCCCGAGGGCAGGCCGAGGGCGGCCAGCATGGCGCGGTCGGCGGTGGCGGTGGGGTCGGTGCCGGGACGGACGGTGAAGCGCATCGCCGGAGCATCCTATGAGGCGGACGATGGCGTACCGTGTCCCCGACGACCCGGAGGGACCGTGGACGACGACATCCGCATCGCCGCCCAGCAGCTCGCCCGCATGCGGGGCATGACCAACTACTACCACCGGCGGTTCTTCGGCGACATCCGCTTCACGCTGACGCTCGGGCTCGCGATCGTGGTGGTGGCCGTCGCCATCGACGAACGGCTCATCGCCCTGTTGGCCCCCGTGGCGCTGCTCGGGGCCGCCCAGACCTCGTTCGACGCCTCGTACCTGACGTTCGCCCGCCAGTACGCCCGGGCCCTCGAGGGGTGGCTCAATCGGCGCCTCGACACCGACGTGCTGGTGGGAGCGCAGTTGGAGGAGACCTACCTGTATCCCCTCGACAAATCGAAGGCCGTGACGCTGCCGTTCGACCGGACCCCGACCTGGTTCGGGACGATCACCATCCTCCAAACGGTGGTGGGGGCCATCTTCTACGGCCTCGGTATGTGGTGGACGTGGCAGGCCTTCGACGGCGGCCGCGAGG
>JBFLKR010000182.1:0-4174 GCA_040883295.1 Acidimicrobiia bacterium | reverse complement strand
GACCTGCTGTTGGAGGCCGTGTCGGATCGCGTCGGGCCGGTCGAGGCATCCGTGACGGGAGACCTCCGCGAAGACCTGATCGGGCTGGTCGTCCACTTGGGCGAGCTGCTGGGATCCGAGCCGGTCGGGTCGGTGGCTGCCGCACTGATCCTCGAGTCCCGGCGCGACCCCGCCCTGGACGAGGTGCGGCGGCGTTTCATCGGCCGGCGACGAGGGGCTGCGGCCCGGGTGATCGGCTCGGGCATCGACCGGGCGATCCTCGACCCGGGCACCGATCCCGACGCCCTCGCCGATGAGCTGGCATCGCCGGTCTTCTTCCGGTCCCTGGTCCTGCACGAATCGGTGGAACGGGACTGGGCCGAGGCGCACGTGGATCGATGGCTGGACCGGCACGGAGGTGCCCGATGACAGGCGACACCGGCGCCCTGAACCGGCGACAGCGGCTCATGCAACGGGTGTTCCGACGGATGGTGCCGAAGGTCGAGGGCCTGCAGGAGCGCTGGGAGGCGACGGTCGCCGAACGACCTGGTGCGGTCCACTCGGGGCCGACGTCTCCGGAACGGGTCAGCATCGTCCGTGGTGTGGCGCGGGTCGACGGGGCCTATCGGCCGCCGGGCGTCCCTCGATCGATGCCCCAGATGATCGGTTCCATGCGGGGGATTCGGGCGTCGATCCACGAGTTGGACGACAACCCCGAGCACCCGCTCACGCGCATCGACGCGGCCGGGGTGGCCGAGCTCGAGGCCGTGGCCAAGGCCGCCGGGGCGCTGTCCGTGGGGTACGCCGAGGTCGATCCGAAGTTCGTCTTCCGGGACAAGGCGATCCTCCATCCCCACGCCGTCGTGCTCACCCAGGAGATGGACAAGGCGCGTATCGACACCGCGCCGAGCAAGGCCGCCGGGGCCGCGGTCCACGAGACCTACAACCACCTCGGCCAGACCGCCAATGCGGTGGCCCGGTACCTGCGGTCGAAGGGATACTCGGCCCACGCCGGCCACCCGCTCAACGGCCTCGCCCTCTACCCGCCGCTGGGACAGGCCGCCCACCTCGGCTTTCGCGGCATCCACGGCCTCCTGATCACGCCCGAGATGGGTCCCACGGTGCGCCTCGCTGCGGTGTTCACGAGCATCGAGAACCTGCCGGTGCCCGAGGGGGACCACCCGCACGCCTGGATCGAGGAGTTCTGCGACCACTGTCGCCTGTGCGTGCGCAAGTGCCCGGTCGACGCCATCTACACCGAGCCGATCCGCCACCCGGACGGCAGGATCACCTGTGCCGACGATTCGCGATGCCTCCCGTACTTCGCCACCCACGACGGGTGCACGATCTGCGTGGCCGTCTGCCCGTTCAACAAGCTCGGCTACGACCGTCTCCACCGGACGGTCCAGTCGCACGGCATCGAGCGGACGGTCGCCCAGCACGTCTGAGAGTTCGAGAAGGGAACCTCCCGGAACTCCGGCGATCCAGCCGCTGGCCGATCAGCTGAGCTCCGGTCAGCAGGAGGGAACGGCCTCCGCTTCGGGCCGTTGACCTTCGGGGCACGAGTCGAAACCCCCGGTGTCTGTCTTCCCGTGCCCCCACTCCCCGCCAACCGGGTCCATGGGTGCTCCAAGACCTCCCGAGCCCTACGTCACGTGTCGAGCAGGTTGCGGAACCGGTGGCGACAGGCGTCGATCAACGAGGCATGGGGTTGGGGGATGTTCATCGACCGAGTCACCACGACGCCTGAGGAGTTGGCCATCGTCGACGCCGAGGCCGGTTTGTTCTCCGACCCTCCACCCGGCCTCGCTGCGGCCGTCGCCTGGGAGTCGGGTGAGGGTGAGGTCACCTGCCTCATGGTGTGGGACACACCGGGTCAGCGGGGCGACTTCGCCTTCCAGAAGATGATGCCGCTGATCGAGAGCGGGAGGGTCGGCGCCGACCCGGACGTCCTCCAACCCACCAGGATCTACCTCCGGGGCGCCTGAGGGCCTCCGTTCGTCGGCGGACGTCGCGCCGTCGAGTGCAACACGAACCGCAGCCAGGGCCGCCCCGAACCTCGTTGGGTTCGGAGCGTCGCCGTGTGGAGGTTCAGGGCTGGCCCCCATTGCCGTGCCGGGCAGGTGGCGCGACCATGCGCGGTTGGAAGGGAGGGGGTGCACCATGATTGGTGCTCTTGCGGTGAGGCGGGAGGTCCGGAAGGTGTTCGAGGCGATGACACGCCAGGACGTCGACGCGATCCTGGCCGCCGGCAGCGACGACGCAGTCTTCGAGTTCCCCACCGACACGATCCTCGGTGGCGTGTTCGTGGGCAAGGACGCCATTCGCAGCTGGTACGAGACCAAACACGCCCGGATGGTCGAGACCACGTTCACGATCCGACATCTGTCGGTCGAGAACGTCGCCTCGATGGGGACGTCGAACGTCGTCCTGGTCGAATGGGGCCTGGACGAGACCGACGCCGATGGCAACGACTACCGGTTGAGCGGGGTCACATCGTTGGAGATCGAAGGCCGCAAGGCCCGGCGGATCAAGACGTACGTGTACGAACAGGACCTGCTCAACGAGATCTGGCCCGCCAGGCAGTCAGTTGAGGTTGGTTGAGAGGGCGCCCCGGCCCCTGACCGGGCTCGGGGAGGCGAAGCGTTCCCGGGAGGTTCCGCCTCGGGATGGCGGAGCCGGAGACTCCGGGATGCTTCCAGGTCGGCAACCCCCAGCCGATTTCTCTGGAGCCGCAGCGAAATCGGCGGAGGTGCAATGGTGGGCCCGGCAGGACTCGAACCTGCGACCGAGGGATTATGAGTCCCCTGCTCTAACCGACTGAGCTACGGGCCCGCGGTGGGCAGCCTACGGCGACGGCCCGTCGAGTCGATGTGGCGCGGGTGGGCTGCCATCCGTTCACGCCGTCTCTCAGCTCAGCTGCTCGTCGGAGGGAGCGACGAAACCCATATCATGAGGCATGGACGGAATCGAGTCCACGACACGTTCGCCGCTCCGCATCGACGCGACCGGGCACTACCTCGCCCGCGATGACGGGAGCCCCTTCTTCTACCTCGCGGACACCGTCTGGATGCTCTTCTGCCGGCTCACCGAGGACGAGGTGCGGGAACTCTTCGCAGACCGAGTGAGCAAGGGCTTCACCGCGATCCAGGCCGTCGTCTTCCGCGACCTCTTCGAACCCAACACCCCGAACGTCGACGGACTCCGACCGTTCGCCTCCGAACGGGCGATGCAGGCCGCACGGCTCGATCCCGCATGGGTCGACTGGGTCGTTCACATCACTCGGGTCGCCGCCGAGTACGGCCTCGTGATGGGAATCCTGCCCACGTGGGGCGACAAGTGGAATGAGCACTCCAACTCGGCGGGACCGGTCATCATGGACGGGGCCAAGGCGCGTCGATACTGCCGCCAGCTCTCCGATGGGCTGGCAGCCTGTGAGAACGTCGTCTGGATCCTGGGGGGCGACAGCCCCGTCCAGAGGACCGAGTACGCCGCAACCATCCGCTCGATGGCACTCGGCATTCGCGAGGGAGGCAGCGGTCAGCGGCTGATGACATTCCATCCCTCCGGCATGGGATCGTCGTCGCTCTTCCATGGTGACGCCTGGCTGGACTTCAACTCGATCCAGACGAGTCACTACAAGCCGAACATCCCCGGCTACCTGCACATAGAACGACTGTTCGCAGAGGACCCTGCAAAGCCATGCCTCGACATGGAACCGAACTACGAGTTGAGCCCGATGTTCGACGTCGGACACGGGCCCGGGGGACAACCGTACGTGCCCGTGTTCACCCCGTACGACGTCCGCAAGAGCTTCTATCGCACGGTCCTCGCCGGGGCCGCAGGGTTCGCCTACGGGTGCGAGCCGATCCGACAGGTCATCAAGCATGGGGACCGGGTTCACGTCTGGGACGGGGTCGATCTGCCCGATTGGCGGGAGGCACTCGGCGCACGGGGGTCCACGCAGCTCTCCCTGCTCCCTCGCCTTCTCTCGGAACGTTCGTACTTCACCCGTGTGCCGGCACAGGAACTCCTCCTCCCACCGAGGCAGGCCGGCGCCTGGCCCGATCGGATGTCGATCGGGATTCCGACCGCCGGTCAGCAGAACACCGATCCCGCCTCCTACATCTCGGTCGCGAGGTGTGCTGCCGGTTCCTGGATCATGGCGTACGTCCCCGTCCGCCAGCTTGCGGAG
>JBFLKR010000020.1:0-2500 GCA_040883295.1 Acidimicrobiia bacterium | reverse complement strand
GCCAACGCGGCGCCGTGGTCGTTCGCCCTCAAGCAGGCCTACCTCGCCGACTTCCCGCCCGACTCGTTGTGGGAGGTCTACGGCGCCACCGAGCTCGGCGTCTGCACCGTGCTGCGTCCCGAGGACCAGTTGCGCAAGCCCGGGTCGTGCGGCACCGCCGCCCCCGGCGTCGAGGTGGCGCTGTTCGACGGCCACGGCCGCCGGATCACCGAGCCCGGTATCGAGGGCGAGCTCCACGTTCGGTCGGGCGGCGTCCTGTTGGGCTACCACGGTCGGGAGGACGCCTTCGCCGACCTGCAACTCGACGACGGGTGGTTCGGGGTCGGCGACATCGCCACCATGGACGACGAGGGCTACTTCTCGATCCGCGACCGCAAGAAGGACATGGTCATCACGGGTGGGGTCAACGTGTACCCGGCGATGGTCGAGGCGGCCCTCGACGAGCACCCGGCCGTGCGCGACGTCGCCGTCATCGGCATCCCGTCCGACGAGTGGGGGGAGGCGGTGCATGCCCTGGTGGTGCTCGACACGCCGGTGACCGAGGCCGAGCTCGCCGCGTTCGCCCACGAGCGACTCGCCGGCTACGAGGTGCCACGCTCGTTCGAGTTCGTGACCGAGATCCCCCGCACCGCCTCGGGGAAGATCCTCAAGCGGGAGCTGCGCCGCCCCTGGTGGGAGGGCCGGGCCCGGCGGATCTGAGGGGTCTTCGAGAAGAGATCCCCCCGCCGGGGGGACTTCCTCCCCACTCCCTCACATGCGGTCGGGGATGCGGATGCCCAGGAGGTCGAGGAGGCGGGTGAGGGTGGCGAGGGTGCCCTCGACCAGGGTCAGCCACGAGGCCTGGCGGGCCGGGTCCTCCTCGCCGAGGACGTGGCAGTGCTCGTAGAAGCGGTTGAACGCGCCGGCGATCTCGTAGGCGGTCTCGGCGATGTGGTTGGGGGCGCGCAGGTCCCACGCCCGGAGCACGATCTCGGGGACCGTGGCGAGGCGCAGCACCAGCGCTCGCTCGACGTCGGTGGTGGGAGCCACGGGTGGGCCGCCGCCAAGGCCGGCGTCGGCGGCCTTGCGGAGAATGGAGGCGATCCGCACCGCGGCGTACTGGAGGTACGGGCCGGTCTTGCCCTCGAGCGAGGTGAAGCGGTCGAGGTCGAACGAGTAGTTGGAGGTCCGGTGGTTGGCGAGGTCGCCGAACTTGAGCGCCGCCGCCGCCACCGCGGTCGCGACGGCCTCGCGTTCGGCCTCGGAGAGGTCGGCGCCGATCCGGGCCTCGGACATGCGTGCCATGGCGGCCGATCGGGCATCGGCCAGCAGGTCGTGCAGCAGTGGGAGCCCGCCCTCGCGGGTGCGGAGCGGCCGCCCGTCCGGGCCGTTGACGGTCCCGAACTCGATGTGCTCGAGCACCACGTCGGGTGGGGCGTACCCGGCCTTGCGGGCGGTCCGGAAGACCTGTTCGAAGTGGAGGGCCTGGCGGGCGTCGACCACGTACAGGATCTCCTTGGCGCCGAAGTCCTGGACACGCATCGCCAGCGTGGCGAGGTCGGTCGTCGTGTAGAGGGCGGCGCCGTCGGACTTGGCCAACAGCAGCGGCGGGATCTCGGTCTTGTCGCCCGGCTCGGCGACCTCGACCACCACCGCGCCCTGGTTCTCGGTCGCCACCCCCTGCTCGAGGAGGTCGTCGACCATCGCGTCGACCCGGTCCGCCACCGTCGACTCGCCGTACCAGAGGTCGAAGTGCACGTCGAGGGCGGTGACGTCACGGCGCTGTGACTCGAGGGTGACGTCGACGAAGTGCTGCCAGAGAGCCCGGTAGCCGGGCCGGCCGGACTGCAGTTGCAACGTGGCCTTCCGGGCGGCCTCGGCGAGGGACGGGTCCGTCTTCGTCCGGGCGGACACGTCGGGGTAGATCTCGGCGAGGTCGTCGAGGGTGACGGGCGACTCGGTGGGGTAGGCGCCCTCGTGGTCGGGGTCGAAGTAGGGGAGGTCGGGCATCCGCTCGGCCACCCCGACGATGAGCATCCCCATCTGCAGGCCCCAGTCCCCGAGGTGGATGTCGGAGGTGACGCGGTGGCCGAGGAACCGGGCGATGCGCTGGAGGGAGTCCCCGATGATCGTCGGCCGCATGTGGCCCACGTGGGTCGCCTTGGCGACGTTGTACCCCCCGAAGTCGATGACGATGTCCTCGGCCCGCAGGCGCGGGACGTCGTGGCGGGGATCGGCGGCGATCCGGGCGAGGTGGGCGGCCAGCGCCTCGTCGGTGAGGGTGACGTTGATGAACCCCGGCCCGGCGATCGACACGTCGGCGAGGTCGTCGGTCGACGTCAGGGCGTCGACGACTCCCAGGGCGACCTCTCGGGGGTTTCGGCCCGCCGCCTTGGCGGCCGGCAGCGCCCCGTTGCACTGGAACTGGGCGAGGTCGGGTCGATTGGACACCACGACCTCGCCGAACGACCGGTCGAGGCCGAGCACCTCGAACGCGTCGCCGAACCGATCCGACAGGGAG
>JBFLKR010000181.1:0-11456 GCA_040883295.1 Acidimicrobiia bacterium | reverse complement strand
CTTCACCGCCGATTGCCTCGAGACCATCGAGGAGATCGGGATCCGGGCCCGCGAGCAGTGGGAGGAGCTCGGCGGCGACGACCTGCTGCTGGTGCCCTGTGTCAACGCCCACCCCGCCTGGGTGACGGCGGTTGCCGACCTCGTCAGGAAGGTCGCGTGATCGCCGACCGCCCGAGGATCCGCTCGACGTCGATCTCGATCGCCACACGGTCGGGGCGCTCCGATGCCGGTCGGTACCGGGCTTCGAATGCCGCCACGGCCCGGGCAACCCGCTCGTCGTCACGGACCACCCTCGCCGGGCCCTCCAGCGACAGCCAACGAGGGCCGTCGACCTGCGTGACTACCGCCCAGGGGGTTCGATCGACGTTGACCACCTTCTGGCCGCCCTCGCCGCAGATCACCCGGACCCGTCCCTCGTCCGGTTCGTACCCGAATGCGATCGCCACCACATGGGGCGAGCCGTCGCTGCGCAGCGTCGTGAGCGTGCCCACGTGCCGCTCGGCGAGGAAGTCGAAGTCGGCGGTGTCGAGGTCGGCGGTCGTCCTGGCCATGGTCGGCAGGGTAGGGGAGGGCCATGGCGACCGTTGAGGCGTCGTGGCCCGCCACCGCCGACGTCGAGGCGGCGTTCCGAGCCGCCCAGGATCGGTTCTGCCGCTCCCTCGAGGCGATCGACGGCGGTGCCTTCACCATCGATCGGTGGGACCGACCGGGCGGCGGCGGTGGCGAGACCCGGGTACTGGCCGGTGATGGACCGATCGAACAGGCGGCGGTGAACGTCTCGGCGGTGTACGGGCCGACCCCCGCCACCCTGGGCGAGCGGATGGCGGGCGTCGTCGGCGACGAGTTCTACGCCACCGGCCTGTCGATCATCGTCCACCCGGCCAACCCCCATGCCTCCACCTTCCACGCCAACGTCCGCCACTTCCGCTCCGGCGGCGCGGCCTGGTTCGGGGGCGGGGCCGACCTCACCCCCTACTACCTGTACACCGAGGACGCCGTCGGCTTCCACCGGGCCATCGCCGACATCTGCGACCGGCACGCGGTGGCCGACCACGCCGCCTGGAAGCGAGCTTGCGACGACTACTTCCACCTCCCGCACCGCGGCGAGCATCGCGGGGTCGGCGGGATCTTCTTCGACCACCTGACCGAGCGACCCGACGAGGCCTGGGCGTTCGTGACCGACCTCGCCGACCACCTCGCCGACCTCTACGTCCCCATCCTCGAGCGGCGGGTCGGACTGCCCGTGACCGAGGACCAGCGCCGCTGGCACGAGCTGCGACGGGGTCGCTACGTCGAGTTCAACCTCGTGTGGGACCGCGGCACGCGGTTCGGGCTCGAGACCAATGGCCGAACCGCCTCGATCCTCGCCTCCCTCCCGCCACGGGCGCGGTGGCAGTACGAGGACCTCACGCCCGAGCCGGGTACCCCCGAGGCCGAGTTGCTGACGATGGTCCGGGGCGAGCCGAAGGATTGGTTGGCATGAGTGGCCTCCACGTCCTCACGGCGGCCTACCCCGAGGTCACGACCACCGACCGGGCGCTGCTCACCCGGCCGTCGGCGGTGCCCGAGCACGCCTTCGTCCTCTCCACCTGCCTGCGCCACGACGTGGTCTTCGCAGGCGGCGACGACGAGGTCGCCGCCGTGGTGGACCGGGTGACGGGCGGCACCCCGATCCGCGGCGTCCGACTGCTCTCGGACCTCGATGCCGCCCAGTACGTCTTCCGGGTGGCGGCCGGTCTGGAGTCGCCGATCGTGGGCGAGCGCGAGATCTGGACGCAGTTCCGCAAGGCGCTCGCCGACACGAAGGCCACCGGGGCGGTCCCCGGCTTGTTGGTGCGACTCCTCGACCAGGCCGTCGCCACCGGCCGGCTGGCCCGGGACCTTCTCCCGGCCCGCCCGCACGACTCGATGGGGGCGGTGGCAGCCCAGATGGTCGGCCACCTGGACCACGTCGCCGTGTTCGGCTCGGGGGAGATGGCGCGAGCCGTCGTCGACTCGCTGCAGATGCTGCCCTCGCCGCCGACGATCGTGGTGGCCGCCCGCCGTCCCGAAACGGTGGCCATGGAGGGTGTCGAGACCGTGTCCTTCGACACGGCCCGCCGACTCCTCGCCGACCACCCGGCCGTGATCTCGGCCACCTCGGCCAAGACCCGCCTGGTGCCCGCCGACGAGGTCCGCGTCATCCTGGCGGGCCGGCCCGACGACCTGGTGCTCGTCGACATGGCCATGCCGCCCGACTTCGATCCGGGCGACGCCCCACACGTCACCTACGTCGACATCGACGACCTCGCCCGGATGGCCTCCCGCCGGCCGCGGCCCACGAGCGCCGACGACGCCGTCCGGGACGCCGCCGACGACGCGTATCGCCGCTATCGGAGCCACCACGACGCCGCCCCGGTGATCACCGACCTGGTGGCCCGGGCCGACCGGATCGTGGACGACGTCGTGGCCCGGTTCGGGAACCGCTCCGGGGATGAGGCTGTCCTGCGCCAGGCGGTCCACACCGCCGCTCGACGGCTCATCGCCGACCCGCTGGCGTTCGCCAACGCCGCCGACGCCGATGAGCGGTCGGTGCTCGCCGAGGCGTTCCGACTCGATGGCTGACCTCCGCATCGCCACGCGCGGGTCCCGCCTGGCGATGACCCAGGCGCGGTACGTCGCCGATCGTCTCGGCGACGCCCACCCGGGGCTCGAGGTCGAGATCGTCGAGATCGCCACCTCGGGCGACGTCGACCGGACGACGCCGGTGACCGCCCTCACCGAGATGGGGGCCTTCGTGCGCGCCGTGCAGGTCGCCGTGCTCGACGGCCGGGCCGATCTCGCCGTCCACTCGGCCAAGGACCTGCCCACCACCGGACCCGAGGGGTTGTGCCCGGTCTACCCGGGCCGGGAGCGCCCCTGGGACGTCCTGTGCGGTGCCACCCCGGAGACGCTGCCGGCCGGCGCAACGGTGGGGACCGGCAGCCCGCGGCGGGCCGCCCAGCTGCGGCTGCTCCGCCCCGACCTGTCGATCGTGGGCATCCGGGGCAACGTCGAGACCCGCCTCGACAAGGTGGGCGAGGCGGTGGACGCCGTCGTGCTCGCCGAGGCGGGCCTCCACCGGCTCGGCCTCGACGACCGGATCGATCACCGGTTCGGCCTCGACGAGATGGTCCCCGCTCCCGCCCAAGCCGCCCTGTGCGTGGAGGTGGTCGGCCACGCCGTCGACCTGGTCATGGCGATCGACGACGCGGCGATTCGCCGACTCGTGGAGGCCGAGCGTCGCCTGCTGGCCGAGACCGGAGCGGGGTGCCGGTCGGCCCTGGGTGCCCTGGCCCGCGAAGACGGATCGTCGATTCGACTGACGGCGTTCGTCGAGGACGACGCCGGCCCCCGCCGGATCGCGGTGACCGCTCCCGACGGTCCGAGCGCGGTGAGTGCGGTGCGACAGGGACTCGGGGTGTGATCGTGGCGGTCACCGCCCCCGCACCCGGCGCCGGCCGGCTGGCCGACGAGGTGCGCCGGCGCGGCCACCACCCGGTCCTGCTGCCCACGGTGGCGATCGTCCCCGCCGAGGCGGCGGTCCTGGCCCGGGCCCGAGCCGAGGCGGTGGCCGCCGACCTCGTGGTACTCACCAGTGCCCGAACCGTCGACGTCGTCTGGGCCGGTCGGGGGATGGACGGCCTCGCCGTGGCCGCCGTCGGACCCGCCACCGCGGCTGCCACCGAGGCGGCCGGGGCCACGGTCGTCGTGGTGGGTGGGGTGGGCGGCACCGCCCTCGTCGAGGCCATCGGCAATCGGGCCCGTGGTCGACTGGTCGCCATCCCGCACGCCGAGGGCACCGACCTGGTTCCCTTTGCCGGACTCGGTGCCGCCCGGATCGATGCCACCCCGGTCTACGCGGCCCGGCCGGGGCCGCCCGGCTCGGACCCGGTCGACGCGGTGCTGTTCGCCTCGCCGTCGGCGGTGGCTGGTTGGGTCGCGGCCCGGCCGGTTGACGGCCTCGTCGTCGGTGTCATCGGCCCGACCACGGCTCGCGCCGCCCGGGAGGCGGGCGCCCGCCCGGTCGTCGCCGCCACGCCGTCGTTCGCCGACCTCGCTGCCACCCTGCCCGCCCCGGAAGGACCGTGATGTACCCGATCGTCCGCCCCCGCCGCCTCCGGCGCACGCCGGCACTCCGCCGCCAGGTGCAGGAGACCCGACTCCACCCGGCGGCGTTCGTGCTGCCGCTCTTCGTCACCCAGGCCGACGACGGTTCCCGGCCCATCCCCTCGATGCCCGGCCACGACCAGCTGTCGGTGCCCGCCGTCGTCGACCTGGCCCGTCGGGCCGCCGATGCCGGCGTCGGCGGGGTGCTGCTCTTCGGCATCCCCGACCAGAAGGACCCCGAGGGCACGTCGGCGTGGGACCCGAGCGGTCCGGTGCCCCGGGCCATCGAGGCGATCGGTCGGGCGGTGCCCGACCTGGTCATCTGGGCCGACGTCTGTCTCTGCGAGTACACCGACCACGGCCACTGCGGGCCTATCGTCGACGGGGAGGTCGACAACGACCTCACCCTGCCGCTGCTGGCGAGGGCGGCAGGTGCCTACGCCGCCGCCGGAGCCCACGTGGTCGCCCCCTCGGACATGATGGACGGCCGCGTCGGCGTCATCCGGGACGGGCTCGACGAACTCGGCCTCACCGAGGTGGCGATCTGCTCCTACGCCGCCAAGTACGCCAGCGCCTTCTACGGCCCGTTCCGGGATGCCGCCGGGTCGGCGCCGGCGTTCGGCGACCGGCGCACCCACCAGATGGACCCCGCCAATCGCCGGGAGGCGGCCCGTGAGATCGCCCTCGACCTGGCGGAGGGGGCCGACCTCGTGATGGTCAAGCCCGCCGGGCCCTACCTCGACGTCATCTCCGACACCGCCGCCGTCGTCGATGTCCCGGTGGTCGGCTACCAGGTGTCGGGCGAGTACTCGATGATCAAGGCGGCCGACGAGCGGGGCTGGATCGACGGCGACGCCGCCATGGCCGAGGCGGTGACGTCGATCGTCCGGGCCGGCGCCGACATCGTCGTCACCTATGCCGCCCTCGACCTCGCAGAGCGACGGGAGGACCGATCATGACCGACTGGTACCGCCGGGCCACCGCCGTGATCCCGGGGGGCGTCAACTCGCCGGTCCGGGCGTTCGGGTCGGTGGGTGGCACGCCGCCGTTCATCGCCTCGGCATCGGGCCCACATCTCCACACGGAGGACGGCCGCACGCTCGTCGACTTCATCGCGTCGTGGGGAGCGTTGCTCTTCGGGCACGCCGACCCCGGCATCGTGGCGGCGGTCGAGGCAGCCGCCCGGCGAGGGACGTCGTACGGCATGCCCACCGCCGCCGAGGTGGAGCTCGCCGAGGCGATCACCCGCCTCGTGCCCTCGATCGACGTCGTCCGCATGGTCAACTCGGGCACCGAGGCGACCGCCTCGGCGATTCGGGTGGCTCGGGCCGCGACCGACCGGCCGGGCATCGTGAAGTTCGAGGGCTGCTACCACGGCCACGCCGACCCGTTCCTCGTGCGGGCCGGCTCGGGGGCGGCGACGCTCGGCGAGCCCGACAGCCCGGGCGTCCCGCCGGCCACCGTCGCCGACACCCGCCTGGCGCGCTTCAACGACCTCGCCTCGGTCGAAGAGGCCCTCGCCGCCGGCGACGTCGCCGCCGTCATCGTCGAACCGGTCACCGGCAACATGGGCGTGGTGCCACCCGCCCCCGGCTTCCTCGAGGGGCTGCGCCGGCTTTGTGACGACCACGGCGCGGTGCTCATCTTCGACGAGGTCATGACCGGCTTCCGGGTCGCCCCCGGCGGCGCCCAGCAACGGTTCGGCGTAACCCCCGACCTCACCTGCCTCGGCAAGGTCGTGGCCGGCGGGACCCCGGCTGCCGCCTACGGCGGGGGTGAGGACCTCATGCGCCTCGTGGCCCCGGACGGCCCGGTCTACCAGGCCGGCACGCTGGCGGGGAACCCGCTGGCGGTCGCCGCCGGCCTCGAGACCCTCACCCGCATCGAGGGCGACCCCGGCATCCATGAGACGGTCGAGGCGCTCGGAGCCCGGGCCGAGGAGCGGCTGGCGGCCTCGCTCGTCCGACACGGGGTCCCCGGCGTCGTGCAGCGGGTCGGGGCGATGCTCACCGTCTTCCTCGGCCCCGAGCGGGTCGACGACTGGCAGGACGCCGCGTCGGTCGACCGGTCCGCCTTCGCCCGGTTCTTCCACGCCGCCCTCGATCGGGGGGTCCTGCTGCCGCCGTCGCCCTTCGAGGCGCTCTTCATCATGACCGCCCACCGCGACGTGCTCGACGAGGCGCTCGACGACCTCGACGATGCCCTCGCGGAGGTGGCTCGGGGGACGGGCCGGTGAACCGGCTCGTCGCCGCCCTCCGCCGCCAACCCACCGACCGTCGACCGGTCTGGGTGATGCGCCAGGCGGGCCGCCACCTCCCCGAGTATCGGGAGCTGCGGACGTCGGTGGGATTCTCGGAGGCGGTCTCGACCCCCGAGATCGCCGCCGAGATCACCTTGCAGCCGATCCACCGCTACGGCATGGACGGCGCCGTGATCTTCGCCGACATCATGACCCCGCTGCAGGCCATGGGTGTCGACGTCGAGTTCACCCCGGGTCCGTCGCTGCGACCCCACTCGCTGGCCGAGGTGGCGGCGCTGCCGCCCCTCGACGTCGACCGCGTCGGCCACGTCGCCGAGACGATCCGCCTCGTGACCGCCGCGGTCCCCGACGACACGGCCGTGGTCGGCTTCGCCGGGGCCCCGTTCACCCTGCTCGCCTACCTCGTGGAAGGCGGTGGGTCGAAGGACTTCGCCGCCATGCGGGGGGCGGTGCTCGCCGACCCGCCCACCGCCCGGGCCGCCCTCGAGAACCTCGCCCACTCGATGGCCGCCTACCTCGGGCTCCAGGTGGCGGCGGGTGCCGACGCCGTCCAACTGTTCGACTCGTGGGCGGGCATGCTGGACGAGGCCACCTACCGGGACCTCGCCATGCCCGCCGCCCGGTCGGCCCTCGACGTGGCCGGCGCCCCCCGGATCTACTTCGCCCCCCACGGCCCGCACCTGCTCGGCGCCCAGGTCGGGATCGGCGCCGAGGCCCACGGCGTCGACTGGCGGCTCCCCATCGACGAGGTCTGGCACCTGCTCGGCGACGACGTCGCCATCCAGGGCAACCTCGACCCGGCGGTGCTGCTCACGGACCCGGACACGATCGCCGCCCGGACCGCCGAGCTCCTCGCCGCCACGGCCGGACGGCCCGGTCACGTGGTGAACCTCGGCCACGGGATCGATCGCACGACTCCGCCCGAGCACGTGGCGGCGTTCGTGGCCGCGGTCCGCGAGGGGCCGGTGTGAGGGTCGGCGTCGTCGGCGGGGGCCTCGGCGGTCTGCTGGCCGGAGCCGAGCTGGCCCGTCGGGGTGCCGACGTGGTGGTCTTCGAGGCCGCCCCGGCCGTCGGCGGCGTCGCCGCCACCATCCGCGAGGACGGCTACCTGCTGGAACCGGCTGCCGGGTCCTTCCCGCGCCCCCATCCGGCCCTCGACCCCCTGTTGGACCATGCCGGGGTGGACACGGTCGAGCGCCCCCCACCTGCCGGGCGGTACGTCAGCGACGGTGGCCGCTTCCGCGAACTCCCGTCCCACCCGCTCGGCGTGGTCGGGTTGGCCGCCGCGCTGCTCGGCCCGTCGGCGGTGGCTCGGGCCGCCGTCGAGCCGCTGATGCCCGCCGTGGCGACCGGTGGCGAGACGGTGGGGGAGCACCTCCGACGACGGTTCGGTCCCGCCGGCGGGGCAGCCGCCGGGCTGATCGCCGGCGGGGTCTTCGCCGGCGACCCCGACCGCCTGGAACTCGCCGCCGCCTTCCCGTTGCTCGCAGGACTCGAGGCGTCCCACGGGTCGATCTTGCGGGCCGTGGCCGCCCGACGTGGCTCGCCGGGCCCCCGGCCCGCGCTCCACCTCCCGGTCGAGGGGATGGCGGCGCTCGCCGAGTCGCTCGCCGGGGCCGTCGGCGACGTCCGGACCTCCACCCCAGTCTGCGACGTCCGTCGGGTCGCGGGTGGGTGGGAGGTCGACGGGGAGCCGGTCGACCGGGTGGTGCTCGCCGTTGCGCCCGAGGTCGCGGGAGGGTTGCTCGGTCTCGACCTCGGCCCCAACCCGCCGACGGTGCCCGTGGCCGTCGTCGGCCTCGGCGGGCCGGTCGATCGCGTCCCCGCTCCCGGCGGCTTCGGCGGCCTCGTCCTCGCCGACGCCGGGCTCGCGACGCTCGGGATCCTCTTCGAGGACGGACCGGGTCGAGCGCCCGAAGGCCATCGCCTGCTCAAGGTGCTCATCGGCGGGGCCCGACGACCGGCGTCGGCCGAGCTCCCCGACGACCTGGTGGTGTCCACGGTGCTCGCCGAGGTCGGCCCGATGCTGGGCTCGGCGGTCCGTCCAGAGTGGATCCGGGTGCGACGGGCGGCCATCCCCCAGTACGTGCCGGGTCACGCCGCTCGGGTGGCCGCCCTCGACGCCCAACTGGCGCCGGAGGTGGCGCTCGCCGGCTGGTGGTACCGGGGGATCGGGGTGGCGTCGCTGGCCGCCGACGCCGTGGCGCTGGCCGACCGGCTTGGTGGCTAGGCGGGAGCGAGCCCCGGCTCGTCGCTCTCCACGGGCCCGTCCCAGGCCTGGCGGAAGCCGTAGCGGTCGCCGCGCACCAAGGATTCACGCCACTCGACGGGACCGGCGGTCGACTCGGTGTAGCGCTCGATCAGGAAGGCGGCCGTGGTCTCGTCGATGTCGAGGACCTGGCGTTCGGAGGCCGTGGGGACCACGGGGCGGATCAGCTCCGAGCCCCGGATCGGTCGCACCCCGGCGGTCCGGGCCAGCTCGTCGTACAGCGCGGTGTGGGAGAAGTCCACCTCGAGGAGGCCGGCGCCGATCCCCATCGGCAACCACGCCCGGTCGAGGGCGAGGGGCTCGCCGTCGACCAGCCGTACCCGCTCCAGGAAGACGAGGTCGGCGTCGTCGGGGAGGCCGAGCCGGCCGGCGGGGGCGGTCTCGCGTCGCACCTCCAACCGGCGGGTCACGCTGGTCTGTTCGTGGCCCTGCTCCTCGAGGGACCGGAAGAGCGAGTAGAGGCTGCCGAGCGGCTGTTCGAACACCTCGCGACGCACGAACGAGCCCCGGCCCCGTTTTCGGACGAGCAGCCCGGCTGCCTCGATTCGTCGCACGGCCTCACGCACCGTGTGGCGGCTGACCTCGTAGTCGTCCATGAGGTCGAGGTCGGTCGGGAACCGCTCGTCGAACTCGCCCTCGGCGAGTCGCCGCTCGAGATCGGCGAGCACCTGTCCCCACAGCGGCCGCGGGTCGGTCGAGTCGAGGCGCCTGGGCCCTGCCATGGGAGGGGAGGATATGGGGTCACGCAGGGCTACGCCCTGCGTCGGTATCGGGTATCGGGTACCCCCTCCGGGGTGTCGGATCGCCCGACAAGCCCGACACCGGCCCCGAGTCCCCTGACCGTCTTGGGAGATCCCCCCTCCCGGGGGGATTTCCTTCGTTGGTGATGCTTCTCGACGTGGATGTGTCGGGCACGAACCGCGACAGAACCCCCTGGTGGTGGGGATTCCCTTCGTTCGCCGCTCAGCCCACCGGCGTGGCGGCCAGGCGCTGGAGCACCTCGGGGACGCCGTCCTGGGTGAGGATGACCGGCTCGATGCCCGCCGCCTTCAACCACGGCACCGTGGCGGTCGCCCGGTAGCCGGAGCCGCAGGCGACCCAGACCTCGCCGGTGAGTCCGGCCGGTGGGCCGTCGGCGACGAGGTCGGCGGCGAACACCTGGGTCGAGCCAGGGATCGAACCCTCGGCCCACTCGCTGGGCATGCGGACGTCGAGGACCTGCTTGCCGGCCCGCACGGCCTCGGTGAAGCCGGCCAGGTCGGTGGTGCGGTGCCCGTCGAGCAGCCGCCCGGCCTCCCGCCAGGCGTCGACGCCCCAGACCACGCCCCGCACGTCGTCCATCCCGATGCGGCCGAGCTGGCGGATGGCCTCGGTGACGTCCTGGCCAGGATCGGCCAACAGGACGATCTCGGCGTCGTGGGGGAGGATCCACCCGGCCCAGACGCCGGTGTCGTCGCGGAGCTCGAGGCCGATCGAGCCCGGCACGTGCCCGGCGGCGAACGGCTCGGTGCCGCGGATGTCGATGACCGTGACCTCGGGATCCGAGAGGTCGTCGACGCCGAGCTCGGGGAGGTCGAGCGCCGGCATCGGCTCGGGGCCGTAGAGGTTGGCCGGGCCCATGTACCGGTAGTAGGTCGGGAAGGGTCCGAGACCGCCCATGAGGGCGTCGACGAACTCGTCCTCCGTGGTGGCGGCGAACAACGGGTTCTGGGCCTTCTCGGTTCCGATCGTGGTCACGGTTTGGCCGGAGCCGCTGGCGGTGCAGAAGGAGCCCTCGCCATGGGTGGGATAGATGGCGGTGGCGTCGGGGTACCTGCCGAGTCGGGTGACCGAGCCGTACTGGAGGCGGGCGAGGGTGTCGGCCCGCTCCGGTCCGAGGAGATCGGGTCGACCCGCTGAGCCGACGAGCAGCGACCCGCCGGTGAAGACGCCGACCATCTCGCCGTCGACGAGCACGGCGTAGGAGGTGTGCTCGGGTGTGTGGCCCGGGGTGTGGATCGGGCGGATCGTGAGGCGGTGGTCTCCCAGCTCCTCGAGGTGGAACGCCGGCGTGTGGCGGAAGGCCGGGGCGGCGGCGGCGGGGAGGACGAGTTCGGCGCCGGTGCGGCGGGCGAGATCGAGGCCGCCCGAGACGTAGTCGTTGTGGAGGTGGGTCTCGAGGACGAAGCGGAGCTCGAGGCCCTCGGCCTGGATCGGCTCGAGGAAGCGGTCGATGTCGCGCTGGGGATCCACGACGACGGCGAGCCCGTCGTGGGCGAGGACGTAGGTGGAGTCACCCAGGCCGGGGGTGCGGATCTGGCGGACGTCGGGCACGGCGGATCTCCTGCGGTGTGGTCGTCGGACGAATGATATACCCCCGGGGGTATGTGGTCAAGCGTGCGGATTGCCGCCCCGGTGGTCCTCGGCGTTGCTTCAATGGGGGCGAATCCGACGGGAGGAACCAACGGTGGTCGAACGCATACTCGGGGTCCTGCGACTGGACGCGCCGACCTACCAGGAGATCGACCGGGACGAGGGCCTCACCGGTGAGGCGTTCGCCGTCGCCGCCATCGTCGGCGCCGTCGGCGGCCTGCTCGGCTGGCTGATCGGCGAGGGCAGCTTCGTCGGCCTCATCGGGGGTGCCATCGGCGCCATCATCGGTCTCGTCATCGGCGCCGGCATCCTGCTGCTCGTCGGCAAGCTGTTCGGCGGCCAGGCCGACTACCTGGGTCTGCTCCGAACCCTCGCCTACGCCTCGGTGCCGGGTGCGCTGTCGGGGATTCCCTTCATCGGCATCGTCGCCAGCATCTACGCGTTCGT
>JBFLKR010000180.1:0-2916 GCA_040883295.1 Acidimicrobiia bacterium | reverse complement strand
GCCGGGGGACCCCGCTGTGGGCGGGGATCCAGTCGGCCCTGGTCCCCGGGTGGGGACAGGTCTCGACGGGCCACCCGGTCGTCGGGTGGACACTCGTCGCCGTCTCGCTCGCCATCGGGGCCTTCGCCGCCGCCTGGGTGGTCACGGTCGGTCCCACCGAGGTGCTCGCCCGACTCGCCGACCCGACGATCCTCCTCGCCATCCTCGCCCTCAACGTCTTCATGGCAGGGCTCCGGCTCTCGGTGTCATCCCATGCCTGGTGGGAGGGCGGTGGCCGCCGGTTTCTCGCCCTCCTGGTGCTGTGGGCCGTGGTGCTCGCCCCCCACGTGGCGGTCGGATGGGTGGGCACCCAGACCCGGGACGCCATGCTCGACATCTTCCATCCGGCCGCCGGTCCCCCGCCACCTGGGGCGTCCCCACCCCCCTCCGCCGGAGCGACCACCTCCAGCACCACGGCCGAGTTCCCGGAGGGAACTCGAACCGACCCGCCCGGCGAGTCGGCCACCAGCACGATCCCGGTGACATCGTCGACGGTTCCACCGAGCACAACGAGCACGACCGCGACGACCACCACGACGCTGCCGCCCACCACTTCCACGTCCCTCCCGCTCGGCACCGAGCGGCTCACGGTGCTGCTGCTGGGCGGCGACGCCGGTCCCGGCCGGCCGGGCCTCCGCACCGACACGATCATGGTGGCGACCGTCGACACGACCACCGGCGCCGCCGCCCTCTTTGGCATCCCCCGCAACTTCGGCGGCATCTCGTTCTCGGACGGGACCCCCTTCCCCCTCGGCCCCGATGCGCTGCTCAACGAGGTGTACGGCTGGGGGCGGGCGAACCCGGCGGCGTTCGGCGGCCTCGACCCCGGCGCCTCGGCCGTCACGGACGTCGCCGAGCACATCACCGGACTCGAGATCGACTACTTCGCCCTCGTCGACCTGACGGGCTTCCCCGAGGTCGTCGACGCCTTCGGCGGGGTCGAGTTGGACGTACCCCAGGCGGTGGACGCGCCGCTCTACGACCCACGCACCGGCGGCTTCACGATGATCCGGATCCCCGCCGGCCCCCAACGCCTCGACGGTGGGGAGGCGATGGCCTACTCGCGCGCCCGATACGGATCGAGCGACTACGACCGGATGGGCCGCCAGCGCTGCGTCGTCTCCGCCCTCGCCGACCAGGTCGACCCGATTCGCACCTTCGCCCGCCTCCCGTTGATCCTCGATGCCATCCGGGCCAACGTGACCACCGACATGCCCGTCGACCTGGTGCCGGACCTCCTGCGACTGGCCGACCGGGTCACGCTCGACCGGGTCGCGGTGGTCGGCTTCGGCCCCGACTGGGCGTCGGGCCGGACCCAGGCCGGAGTCAACATCCCCGACATCGAGCGCATCCGGGTCGCCGTGTACCAGACGATCATCGATCCCGATCTCGCCGGCGACCAGTCGGGCATCCTCACCGCCGACGAGGCGTGCTGAGCCGCCTGGCTTCGCTCGGCGAGTACCGAGTACCGAGTACCGAGTACTCAGTACCGAGAGAGCAGCAGGCGCCACTGGGTCACCCCGAAGGCGCCCGCCACCAGGGAGACGACCACGAGGGCGATCGTCGCCGTCGCCGTGAGGAGGCCGGTGGTCGCGACCACCACCGCGGCGGTCACCCAGACGAGGTTCGCCACGACGCCGTAGCGGGCGCCCGCCCGAAGGCGGTCGGGGCGACGGCCGGTACGCCAGAGGATCGCGCCGTGCCCGACGAAGAGCACGCCAACGGCGGCCACCACGGACGTCGTCAGGTCGAACCAGGCGCCGAGCGGCCCGGCGGCCAAGGCGAGGACGAGTCCGGAGGCGGCGGAGACGGCGGCGTCGGCCGCCATGACGGTGGACAGGCGATCGGTGGTCGTGGTGGACATGGGTGGGTGCTCCTCGTGCGGATGTGGCCAGCCTGACCCACGCTCGTCATGGTGGCGATGACGTCCCGGGTCATGGCCGAATGCCGAACCGCCGGTAGCGTGGCGGCCGTGACCACGAACTTCGGCAGCAGCCTGCGGGAGTGGCGGCGGCGCCGGCATCTCAGCCAACTCGACCTCGCCGTCGAGGCCGACGTCTCCCAGCGTCACCTCAGCTTCCTCGAGACCGGCAAGTCGAAGCCGAGTCGCGAGATGGTCGTGCACCTCGCCGTCACCCTCGACATGCCGCTCCGGGAGCGCAATCGCCTCCTCGTCGCCGCCGGGTTCGCCCCCAGCTACCCCGAACGTCGTCTCGACGAGCCGGCGATGGACCAGGTCCGCCGCGTGCTCGAGGCGCTGCTGGCCGCCCACCAACCGTTCCCGGCCTTCGTCGTCGACCGCCGGTGGGACCTGGTGCTGGCCAACGAGGTCGGCTCCGTCCTCACCGGCATGGTCGCCGGCGACCCGGCCCTCGGTGGGAACCTCATGCGCCTGTCACTGCACCCCGACGGCATCCGGCCGATGGTCACGAACTGGGAGGCGGCGGCGACGGTGCTCCTGCATCGGCTGGAACGGGAGGTGGCCGACCGGCCGAGCGACGACGTCCTCGCCTTGCTGTTGGCCGAGGTGCGCGGCTACCCGGGCGTCGACCGGCTTCCGGACCGGCCGAGCCTGCCCGACGGTTCCGAGTTGCTCGTCCCCGTCGATCTCCGCACGCCGCTCGGCGACCTGTCGTTCTTCACCACGATCACGACGATCGGCGCCCCCTTCGACCTCACGCTCGAGGAACTTCGGCTGGAGACCTTGCTCCCGGCGAATCCGGAGACCGAGGCGGCGCTGCGGTCCATCGTCGGTTGACGCGACGCGTGGGCCCGAGCGCGTCAGTCCGACGCGCCCCGGCCCACGCAAGCCCTACGTGGCGCGGTCCCGAACCCGGGGTTCGGGACCGCGATCAGTTCTGGTTGAGGCGGGCGAAG
>JBFLKR010000179.1:0-9701 GCA_040883295.1 Acidimicrobiia bacterium | reverse complement strand
GCCGACACCGACGAGGTCGCCCCCGGGGTCACGGGTCGGGTCCGGACGGCGGTCGGCGTGTGGCTCCCGTTCGAGATCACCGAGGTCGTGCCCGGCCGATCGTGGGACTGGCGGGTCGCCGGCATCCCGGCCACCGGTCATCGGGTCGACCCGATCGACGACCGGCGGTCCCGGGTGACGTTCCTGACGCCGTGGCCGACGGCGCCGTACCTGACGGTGCTGGCGGTCGCGTTGCGCCGGATCCGACGGCTGGCTACCCGAACGCCTGGATCGTGAGCCAGACCCAGACCACGACCACGAGGACCGCTCCGACGGCCAGGGCCAGCCAGCCCCAGTGACCTCGCTCGGGCGGCTCGGGATTCATGACGTCTCCGGCCAGCTGCCGGCCGGGTACTCGACGAGGTCGCCCGACGGGTCGGCAACCGGGTCCCAGATCCGCCACGACTCGGCCACCTCGTCGGAGCGGACGAAGAGGGTTTGGTCGCCCTCCAGCACGTCGGCGACGAGCGTCTCGTAGGCGTCGGGCAGGGGCTCGAAGGCGTCCCCGTACCGGAACCCGAGGCTCATCCGCTCCAGGTCCATGCCGTTGCCGGGTTGCTTGACCTCGAAGCACAGGTCGAAGCCCTCGTCCGGCTGCAGGGTGATGGTCAGCAGATTCCCGGTGGGATCACTCTGCTCGTCCAGCTCGTGGAAGAGGTGGACGGGCGGGCGTTGGAACTGGATGTCGACCGTGCTGGTGCGACTGGGGAGGCGCTTGCCGGTGCGCACCGTGAAGGGCACCCCCTGCCAGCGCCAGTTGTCGATCCGCACGGTCGCCTCCACGAACGTGGCGGTGGTGCTGTCGTCGGGCACCCCGTCCTCGTCGAGGTAGCCGGGCACCGACTCACCGTCGATCTCGCCGGCGGTGTAGCGACCCCAGACGACCCGTTCGACGCCCTCGATGGCCCGCAGCACCTTCACCTTCTCGTCGCGGATCGCATCGGCGTCGAAGCGGATCGGCGGCTCCATGGCGATGAGCGACAGCACCTGGGTGAGGTGGTTCTGGATCATGTCGCGCACGACGCCGGCCCGGTCGTAGTAACCGGCCCGGCCGTCCACCCCGAGCGGCTCGGCGACGGTGACCTCGACCCGCTCGATCCGATCCCGGTTCCAGGTCGTCTCGAAGATCGGGTTGGCGAACCGGAACGCCAGCAGGTTGCGGACCGTCTCCTTGCCGAGGAAGTGGTCGATGCGGAACACGCTGGATTCGTCGAAGCATCGGTGCACGACCTCGTCGAGGTGGGCCGCCGACTCGGTGTCGGTGCCGAACGGCTTCTCGATGACGAGGCGGGCCCAGCCGGCGGCGTCGGCGAGGCCGGCGGCGTCGATGCCCTCGATGGCGTCCTCGAAGAGCTGTGGCGGCAGCGCCAGGTAGAAGACCCGATTCCCCGGGAGGTCGTGCTCGGCCTCCAACTCGCCGACGTGCTTTGCGAGGCCGTCCAGGTCGAAGCCGCCCCGGCCGATCTGGTGGTAGTGGAGGCGTTCGACCCAGGTGTCGAGGTCGCCCTCGGCGCCCGCCTCCCGAAGCCGCTCGACCGCCCAGGCCCGGTACGACGCCTGGTCGTGGTCCCGGGTCCCCACGCCCACGATCGGGCAGCCGTCCTCCGGCGCCACGTGGTGGAGCGCCGGGATGAGCTTGCGGCCGGCGAGGTCGCCGGTGCCACCGAGGACCACGAAGACATGGGGATCCGCACTCACACCACCGAGGGTAGGGGCGGGATCGTGGGTCAGGGCGCGGGGGCGAGCCGCCCAGCGCGACCGGAAACCCGTTTCGCCGCCGTCGCGGTCGGGAACCACCACCACGACCACGAAGGAGTCCACTCGATGGTGCCACGCACCGAATCCCCCACCGCCGTGCCCCGTAACCGCGTACCGCACGTGAAGGCCGCCCTGCTCTTGGCGGGGTTCCTCTCGTTCGTCTTCTCCGTCTACCTCTGGTTCTTCGTCGACAAGGAGGCCGGCCTCTTCGTGGGCATCTGGGTCCCGTCGATGTGGAGCCTCGGCGCCCTCCTGCTGGCGGGCGAGCAGCGAGGTGCCGCATGAACGAGCAGGACCTCCTCATCTTCGCCATCGGCGGCATCGTGGTCGCCATGGCGTTCTGGGGCCTCATCGCCTACGGCGTCATGGCCTTCCAGCGCTGGCAGGCCGAGATGGAAGCACGAGCCGCCGAGGAGCGCCGCCGCCAACAGGTGCTCCCCCTGCCATCGCTCGCGGGCCGGAAGGCTTCCTAACCGGTTGGCAGGGTGCCACCCGGGCACGCCGCGGCCCTCGGCAGCACCAGGTACACGACCGTCCCCTCGGGGATGGCATCGCCCGCCGGGAGCGGACCGCCCTCGTCGAGCACCTCCACGATGTCGACGGTGATGGCGCCCCCTTCCTGGACGTGGGCCGACACCACCTCGCCCTCGGGGCCGGGCAGGCACCGGAACAAGGCGCGTGCCGCCAGGTTCTCTGCCCGCAGTTCTGCGGCTGCCTCGGTCGCCGTCAGGCCCGACACGTCGGGGAGCGCCACCACCACGGGCGGCTCCTCGGCCGTCGGCGTGAGGGTGGCGAGCACCGCGAGTCCGGCCACGGGAATCGCCCACGCAGGTGACCGGCCACGACGAGGCGCCAGCCAGACGACCCCGCCGGCCACGACCACGAGCACACCGGCGAGCCACAGCACCCGGGCACGGTAGGAGCCGGGGTGGCGGTATGGACCTGGGTCAGTCGCCCGGAAGCTCGACCACCGTGCCGAGCGGCCCGGGCGGGTCCGGGTCGGGTGCCACGTCGGGTCGGTCACCAGCGCCTCGCGCCTCCGCTTCCGCAAGGAGACTCGCCGGGGTTCCCGCAGCAGGGAGCCGTCGGCGTGTTGACATGGCGCCGGCGACTTCCAACCATGGCTCGCCGATGACCGACGTCCTGATCCTGCTCGTGCTCCTCGGCGTGCCGGCCACCCTGGTCGCGGTGCTGGCCCGGTCGGCCCGACGGGGCTCACTGCGCTGGTATCGACTGGCGGCGGCCGCCGCCGTGGGACTGGCGCCGGTGGGCGGCCTGCTGACGCTCCTGTCGGTGGTCGCCTACGAGTCCGGGCCGGGGCGCACCACGTGGATCGAGCCGCTCGGTTGGGCGGCCTCGCTCCTCGTCCAGGTGGTGGCGCTGGTGGTGGCGGTCGTCGGCGTCGTGCGGAGCCTCCGGTCCGAATCCGGCACGGCAGGTTGGCAACTGATCGCCACGGCGGTTGCGCTCGGGACCGTGGCCGTGGTGGGCCTCGTGGTCCTCGCGGCCTGGGACACCGTCGCCTGAGCGATCAGCAGCAGGCGGCGGGTTCGGCGGCAGCCGCCGGCGTGGGTGACGGACTGTCGGCGAGCACCGTGTACCACTCCCATTCCAGCCCGTCGGGGTCGCTGGCGTAGACCTTGTCCTGGACGGCGTGGCAGCAGTCGATGTGCTCCTCGGCCCGGGTGTCGAGGCCGGCGTTGGCCAGGTGGCGGGCGGTGGCCGCCACGGCCTCGGTGCCGAAGACCTCGACGCCGATGTGGTTGAGGGTGGCGCCTTCCTCGGCCTCGAAGAGGACGAGCTTCAGGGGCGGGTCGACGACCTCGAAGTTGGCGTACCCGGGCCGGCGCTTGGCCGGACCGACGCCGAAGGCTCGGGCGTAGAAGTCGACGGCGGCATCGACGTCGGTGACGTTGAGGGCGAGCTGAACACGGGACATGGGAACCTCCATATCGATGGCTGTCAATGTGTTCAGACCTTGCCACACACATCGACCTCTGTCAATATGTTCGTATGGAATGCGCCTGCGGTACCACCGTCGACCCGATCGACGTCACCCACGCCGAGCACACGGCCCGGGTGCTGAAGGCCCTCGCCGACCCGAATCGCCTGCGGATCGTCTCGATCATCGCCCGGGCCGGCGACGTCTGCGTCTGCGATCTCACCGATCCCCTCGGCCTGTCACAACCCACCGTGAGCCACCACGTCAAGGTGCTCAGGGAGGCCGGCATCCTCGACGGGGAGCGACGCGGCAAGTGGGTGCACGTCCGCCTCGCCGACGATCCGCCGGCGGCCGCCGCCGCGGTGCTCGACTCCTTGACCCTGCCGGTCTGAGCTCAGCCCGATTCGGGGCGTCGCCCCGGCCACAGCCACACTGCCACGACGGCGGCCAGCCCCGCCCCCATGAGCTGCGCCGCCACGAACGGCGGCACCGACTCGGGGGCGATCCCCGTGTAGGACTCGGTGAGGATCCGGGCGACGGCCACCGCCGGGTTGGCGAACCCGGTGGACGCCGTGGCCACGATCCCGGCCCCGACGATGCCCCCGACGACCGCCGGCAGCCACTCCGGCCGCCCGGCCCGCACCAAGGCGAAGATGGCCAACACGAGTGAGAACGTGGCCAGCGCCTCGGCCCCGAGGACACCGTCGCGCACGTTCGTCGACACCTCGACGGCCGGCGCCCCGTAGGTGAGGTTGGCGACCACCACCCCGACGACGGCACCGGCGAGTTGGGCGACGAGGTGGGGGGCGACGAGCCGGCGGGGCATGGCCCCGGTCCCCCACGCCACGAGGGTGACGGCGGGGTTGAACTGGGAGCCGGACACCGGCAGGAAGACGGCCACCAGCACCGCCAGCCCCAGGCCCACGGCGAGGGCATGGGCCAGGAGTTGCGCCGAGGGGTCCAGACCGAGCAGCTCCACCTGGCGGCCCGACCCGACGATGAGCGTGAGCAGGAGACCGGTGCCGACGAACTCGGCACCGGTCGACCGCAGGACGTCGCGGTCCACCTAGGCGGTACCTGCGGGGACCAGCTCCTCCAGGAGCGCCTCGACCCGGGCGCGGATGTCGTCCCGGATCGGCCGCACCTCCTCGATCGGCTTGCCGGCGGGGTCCTGCAACTCCCAGTCGACGTACCGCTTGCCGGGGTAGACCGGACAGGCGTCCCCACACCCCATGGAGACGATCACGTCGGCGGCGCGGACGATCTCGTCCGCCCAGGGCTGGGGGCTCTGCTTGGTGATGTCGATGCCGATCTCCCCCATGGCCGCAACCGCGGCGCGGTTGATCTCGTCGGCCGGCTCGGTCCCGCCCGAGAAGACGTCGACCCGGTCGCCGCCGAGGTGGCGGGCGAAGCCGGCCGCCATCTGGGAGCGGCCGGCGTTGTGCACGCACAGGAACAGGATGGCGGGCTTGGCCGAGTCGCCGAGCTCGAGCCTCGTGAGGGCGCGGAGGCGGTCGCGGGCGAACTTCTCGGTCACGATCGGCACCCACTGGGGCACCCGGGCCATCGCCATGATCTTGTCGAAGCTGTCGGTCATGAGACGCTGGATGGTCTCGACGTTGACCTCCCCCTCGAACTCCTTCCGGAGTCGCTCGGCGGCGGACCTGACGAGCAGCTGCTGCTCGGTGGTGAGTTCGACGGGCATCAGGATTCCTCTTCTCGGGGATGGGTGCGTTCGACCCAGTCGGCCAGGGACTCGAACGCGGCATTGAATGCGTCATCGGTGCCCACCGCCACGGGGTCGGGCACCGACCAGTGTCGATCGGGCGGTTCGGCGAGCTCTTCGGCCGCCCGGTCGCAGACGGTGACCACCACGACCTCGGGGGTCCGGTCGGGCTCGAGCAGTCGGGGCGCGGCTCCCCGGAGGTCGAGGCCGTGGGCACCCCCGACCGCCACGGCCTTCGGGTGCACCCGCTCGGCCGGATGGGTCCCGGCGCTCGAGGCAGGTTGGCCGGACGCCCGAGCCCACAGCGCGGCCGCCAACTGGGATCGGGCGGAGTTGTGGGTGCATACGAACACGACCGGCCGGTCGACCGGCTCGGCACCGCCGACGGCGGCCACCCCGGCCGGCAGCAGGTGGACGTAGCGGCGGCGCCCGTCCCCCTCCGACCGCCGGACCTCGACCACACCGGCCCCCTCCAGCACCCGCAGGTGGTGGGCCACCAGGTTGGGGGCCATCCCGGTCACCCGGGCCAGATGACCCGGCGAGCGATCGGAGCCGACCAGGGCATCGACGATCTCGAGGCGGTGGGGGTCACCCAACGCCTCGTGGATCCGAGCCCGTTCGTGCAGGTCCATGGCAGCGATATTACTTCAACGCTCATTGAGCTATCAAATGAACGCTGGACGACACGGTTCCGTCCGCCCCGGAACGGGTAGAACGGGCACCATGGGCACCGACACCCACCACGACGACCCATCGGTCGACTCCGATCATGACGGGGATCATGACGGGGACCACGACCGGGATCACGACCGGGATCACCATGCCGGCCATGGCGACCACGCTGCCCAGTTCCGCGAACGGTTCTGGTGGTCGCTGGCCCTGACGGCGCCAGTCCTCTACTTCTCCGAGACGATCCAGGACTGGTTCGGCTACGAGGCCGTGTCGTTCCCCGGGGCCGAGTGGGTGTCGCCGCTGTTCGGCACCGTCATCTTCCTCTACGGCGGGTGGCCGTTCCTGGGCGGCGCCGTCTCCGAGATCCGCCAACGCCAGCCGGGGATGATGCTGCTCATCGGGATGGCCATCACGGTTGCCTTCACGGCGTCGTGGGCGACCACGCTCGGCTGGTTCGACCTCGAGTTCTGGTGGGAGTTGGCGGGCCTGATCACGATCATGCTCCTCGGCCACTGGGTGGAGATGCGAGCGATCGGTCGAGCCCGCGGGGCCCTTGCGGCCCTCGCCGAGCTGCTGCCCGACGAGGCCGAGCGGGTCACCGACGGCGGCACCGAGACGGTCCGGGTCGACGAACTCGCCGTCGACGACGTGGTGCTGGTCCGGCCCGGTGCCCGGGTACCGGCCGACGGCGTCGTCGTCGGCGGGCGCGCCGAGGTCGACGAGTCGATGGTCACCGGCGAGTCGAAGCCGGTTCCGAAGGCAGAAGGCGACGGCGTCGCCGCCGGCACGGTCGCCACCGACGACTCGCTGCGCGTGCGGGTGGAGGCCGTGGGCGAGGACACGGCCCTCGCCGGGATCCGCCGCCTCGTGGAGGAGGCCCAGGTGTCGCGATCGCGCGCCCAGGCGCTCGCCGACCGCGCCGCCGCCCTCCTCTTCTACATCGCCGTCGGCGCCGCCGCGATCACGGTCACCGTCTGGCTCGCCATCGACTCGCCCGACCAGGCGGTCGTGCGGACCGTGGCCGTGCTCGTGATCGCCTGTCCCCACGCGCTGGGGCTCGCCATCCCCCTCGTCATCTCCATCTCCACCTCGATGGCCGCCAGCGACGGCATCCTCGTGAAGGACCGCTTGTCGCTCGAACGAATGCGCGAGGTCGACACCGTGCTGTTCGACAAGACCGGCACCCTGACCGCCGGCTCCCACCGGGTGACCGGCGTCGCCACCGTCGATCGGGACGAAGGCGACCTGCTCCTGCTGGCGGCGGCCGTCGAGGCCGAGTCGGAGCACCCCCTCGCCCGCGCCATCGTGGCCGCCGCCGACGAGCACGGCACCCCACCGTCGGCCACCGACATCTCGGCCATGAGCGGCCGCGGTGTGAAGGCAACCGTCGAGGGGCGACCGGTATCGGTTGGCGGACCGGCACTGCTGCGCGAGCACGACCTCGAGGTGCCCGAGGCGCTCGCCGATGCCGCCCGACCGTGGCGTGAGCGGGGGGCCGCCGTCCTCCACGTGATCGACGACGGTGCCGTCGTCGGGGCGATCTCGCTCGAGGACGAGGTCCGACCCGAATCCCGGGAGGCGATCGACCGACTCCACGATCTCGGGGTGCGGGTGGCGCTCATCACCGGCGACGCCCGGGAGGTGGCCCAGGCCGTGGCCGACGATCTCGGCATCGACGAGGTCTTCGCCGAGGTGCTCCCCGAGGACAAGCACCAGAAGGTGGCGGCGCTCCAGGAGGAGGGCCACCGGGTGGCGATGGTCGGCGACGGAGTCAACGACGCCCCGGCGCTCGCCCAGGCCGACGTCGGCATCGCCATCGGGGCGGGCACCGACGTGGCGATCGAGTCGGCCGGCATCGTGCTCGCCGCCGACGACCCCAGAGCCGTGGTCGCCGTCCGTCGGTTGTCGGAGGCCGGCTACCGAAAGATGCTCCAGAACCTGTGGTGGGCCGCCGGCTACAACGTCGTCGCCCTCCCGGCCGCCGCCGGGGCCTTCCTGTGGGCCGGGTTCGTGCTCGACCCGGCGATCGGTGCGGTCCTCATGAGCGCCTCCACCGTGATCGTGGCCGTCAACGCCCAGTTGCTTCGCCGGGTGGAGCTGCGACCGGCCGACGGCTAGCCCATCGGCGGGTACCGTCCGGTCCATGACCGAGGAACCCACCCCCGACGCCACCACCCACGCTCCGCCGCCCGGGGCCACCGCCGAGCTGACCTGGGAGGGGCCGGACGACCGCCTCGACTACACCGCAACCGCCGGCTGGACGGTGCTCCGCAAGGACGAGCAGCCCGCCGCCGAGGTCTTCTCCGTGTCCTACGTCGTCGACGCCCCCGAGCGGCCCGTGACCTTCGTCTTCAACGGGGGACCCGGGGCCTCGTCGGCGTACCTCCACATGGGTGCGGTCGGACCGAAGCGCGTCGACCTGCCCTCGGACGGGTCGTTGCCGACGATGCCGCCACGCCTCGTCGAGAACGAGGCGTCGTGGCTGCCCTTCACCGACCTCGTGTTCGTGGATCCCGTCGGCACCGGCTTCAGCCGCATCATCCGGCCCGAGGGGGACGGCAAGGACGGCCACGACCCCCAGGAGTACTACGGCGTCAAGCGCGACCTCGAGTCGCTCGGCGAGTTCATGGGCCGCTGGTTGTCCGACAACGACCGCTGGGGGTCGGCGGTCTTCATCGCCGGCGAGAGCTACGGCGGCTACCGGGTGGGCCGACTGGCCCGGATGCTGCAGGAGTCGACGGGCATCGGCCTGAACGGGGCGATCCTCATCTCCCCCGCCCTCGAGGTGACCCCCCTCAGCCCCACCGACTACGACATGGTGGGGTGGATCGACACGCTGCCGGTCATGGCCCTCGCCGCCGCCCACCATGGCCGGTCGCAGGCATTCGGGCCCGACGACGACCCTGCCGAGGTGGCGGCCACGGCCGAGGCCTTCGCCACCGGCGACTACGCCCGCTTCCTCACCCAGGGGGCATCGATGGACCCCGAGGAGCGCGGGGCGGTCATCGGCCGCCAGGCGGCCCTGCTGGGCCTGCCGGTGGACGAGATCGAGCGCGCCGAGGGCCGGATCACGATCCGAGCCTTCGCCCGGGGCCTGTTGCGGGACGAGCGCCAGGTGCTGGGCCTCTACGACGCGACGATCTCGGTGACGGACCCGTTCCCCGATCGCGAGTCCTTCCTCGGCCCCGACCCGACGCTGTCGGGTTCGACGGCCGCCTACACGACGGCGGTGAACCAGTTGCTGCGGTCGATCATCGGGGTCGAGACCGACCGTGAGTACCGGGTGCTGAGCTACGAGATCAACCAGGCGTGGAAGGTCGACATGGAGCGGCACGCCTTCGCCCCCGCCGAGGGTGCCACCGACGACTTCCGCTACGGCATGGCGCTCAACCCCCACCTCCGCGCCTTCGTGACCCATGGGGTCCACGACCTCGTCACGCCCTACTTCGCTTCCGACCGCCTGCGGAACCTCATGCGCCTCGACCCGGGGATGGCCGACCGGTTGACGGTGCGCCACTTCGCCGGGGGCCACATGTTCTACGCCAAGGAGGCGAGCCGGCGGGC
>JBFLKR010000178.1:0-3111 GCA_040883295.1 Acidimicrobiia bacterium | reverse complement strand
GACGACGACTGGGATGACGACGACGAGGACGACGACCACGACGACGAGGACGACTGAGGTGCGCCGCTTCGAGCCGCTGCTCGTGGCCCTCGCCCTCGGGCTCGCCGTGTTCGTGCTGGTGGGGGGACGGGACGGGGACGCCCGGGCCGATCTCGACCCCGCCCCTGCGGCGGGCCCGGTGGCGACGCCCGTCGAGCTCGTCGAGCCTCCCGCCCCCGAGGTCGCCGAGCTCCCGCCGAGCGTGTCCCGGGTCCTCGAGAGCGAGGGCCACACCGAGTTCGTGGGCCGAGACGTCCTCGGGTCCTCGGTGCCGCCGTCGGTCGTCTCGGTCCTCATCGACCGCGGGGTGGTGCTCAGGGTCGCCGAGGTGCGGCCATGATCGCCAAACGGTTCCCGCCCGGCCGCCGGTGGCGGATCCTGGGCTGGACGAGCGTCGCCATTGCCTGGGCCACGGTCGGCGTCACGAAGGGTCTCGCCGTCCCCGTCGACCAGCCCGAGTCGGTGGCGGCGCCCGCCCCACCGGCTCCGGTCATCGCCCAACCGTCGGTCGTCGCCGCCCCGACGCCGCCGGCCGATGGGCTCGTCGTCCTCCGGTACACGCCGGCCGCCACCCCGGACCCCGAGGTTCGACGGGTGGTCGTCACGAGGGCCGCGCCGGCCCCGGCCGCCACCTCCGTCACGAGCAGCGGCTCGTGATCGTCGACGAGTTCGCCGCCATGGGCACGACCATCGAGGTGCGATGCCCGCATCCCGCCGGCCCAGCCGCCACCCGGCGGCTCTTCGCCGACGTGGAGGCCGTCGCCTCCCGCTTCCGACCCGACTCCGACCTGTCCCGACTCAACGACCACCCCGCTGACCGGGTACCGGTCGACGGGGTGCTGTCCGAGCTGCTGGGGGCCGCCTCGGCGGTGCGGCGGATGACCGGCGGCCTGGTCGACGCGGCGGTGGGCGGCGACGTGGCCCGCTGGGGCTACGACCGCACCTTCCGGGAGGTCGCCGCCCGGTCCACCCGTCCCGCGCCGGCCCGTTCGCTCGCCCGGTGGACCGTGGCCGACGGCGTGGTGGCCCGTCCACCGGGCACCCGCCTCGACCTCGGGGGGATCGCCAAGGGCTGGACCGCCGACCGAGCCGTCGAGTCGGGTCGGGCTGTGATCGTCTCGGCGGGCGGTGACGTCCGCTCCGCCCACCCCGACGCCGAGGTTCGCGTCGTCGGCCCCGACGGCGGTGTCGCCGTCATCGCCCTCGGCGCCCGGGCGCTGGCCACCAGTTCGGTGGCGCGGCGTCGTTGGCGGGTCGGCGGGGGCTGGGCCCACCACCTCATCGACCCCCGCACCGGGGCGCCGGCCGTGGGCCCGGTCGTGAGCGCCACCGCCGTGGCGGCGACCGCCACCCTCGCCGAGGCGGCCGCCAAGGCCGTCCTGCTGCACGGCGTGGACGGCCTCGCCTGGGCGGCGGAGCGGCCGTGGGTCGACGGGGCGCTCGTCGTCTGGGAGGACGGCGCCGTCTACGCCACCACCGGCTTGGAGGTGGCGGCATGAGCCTCGAGTGGATGCTCATCCGTGGCTCGGGGTTCGTGGCCCTCGCCCTCCTCGGCGGTTCGGTGGTGTGGGGCCTGCTGCTGTCGCTGAAGATGCTCCCCCGATCGGCGAAGGCGCTCACGTCGGTCCACGAGGCGCTCTCGGTGGGGGCGTTGCTGGCGACGGTGGTCCACCTGGTGGCCCTCTGGACCCACGACTACCTGGAGTTCACGGTGGCGGAGCTGCTGGTGCCGGGGCTGAGCGACTGGCGCCCGGTGGCGGTGGCGTGGGGAGTCGTGGCGTTCTACGGCATGGTGCTCGTGACCGTGAGCTTCTACCTCCGGTCGGGCATCGGTCAGCGGTACTGGCGTCTCCTCCACTTCGCCTCGTTCGGGGTGTTCGCCGGGTCGGTGGCCCATGGGCTGTTGGCCGGTACCGACAGTGCCCACCCCGTCGTGGTCGGCGGGTACGTCGTGCTGGTGGCGAGCGTGCTCGGGCTCGTGGCGGTGCGACTGGCGTCGGTCGTCGGGCGGTCCGGCGCGCCGGCGACCGACCGGGGGGCGGGCCGCCCGTCGTAGCCTGCGGCGGTGTCCGCCCGCCTCGTCATCGGCATCGCCTTCGCCGGGTTCGTCGCCCTCGGCCTCCCCGAGGGTGCCACCGGGGTGGCGTGGCCGTCGATCGCCGACGAGTTCGGGCGCCCCATCGGCCAACTCGGCCTGCTCATTGCGGCGCTCGTGGTCGGGTACTCGGTTGCGGCGGGCTTCATCGGGCCGATCACCGACCGCGTGGGCCTCGGCTGGGCGCTGGTGGGCTCGTCGGCGGCATCGACGGTCGGCCTCTTCGGCATGGCGCTGGCCCCGACCTGGCCGATGGTGGTGGTGGCCATGGCGGTGCTGGGCGCCGGCGGGGGCGTGGTCGATGCCGGGCTCAACGCCCACGTGGCCCTCGAGCGCGGGGCAAGGGTCATGCACCTGCTTCACGCGTCGTTCGGGGTCGGCGCCACCATCGGCCCGGCGCTGATGACTCTGTTCGTGGTGGGGTCGACATCGTGGCGGTGGGGGTTCGGCGCCATCGGGGTGGTGCAACTGGGGCTGGGGGTGCTCTACCTGCGGACGCGGACGGCGTGGGGGGCGCCCGAGCCCCCGGTGCCGGGGCGGCGGCGGGTCGACGGGGCCGTGGTGTTGTCGCTGGCGGTGTTCGCGGTCTACACGGGCCTGGAGGTGGCGGCCGGGCAGTGGGCGTTCTCGGTGCTGTCGGAGGGCCGGGGGGTGTCGGCGGGGGCCGCGGGGCTGGCGGTGACGGGGTTCTGGGGGGCGCTGACCCTGGGGCGCCTCGTCGCGGGGGCGGCGGGCGAGCGCTGGCGGCCGGGGGCGACGCTGTCGGCGGGGTTGGCGCTGTCGGTGTTGGGGACGGTGCTGTTCTGGTGGGCGCCGGTGATGTGGGTCGGGGCGGTGGGGCTGTTGGTGGTGGGCCTCGGGCTGGCGCCGATCTTCCCGATGCTCACGCTGCTGACGCCGATGCGGGTGGGCCGGGAGCGGTCGACGACGGTGATCGGCTACCAGTTGACGGCGGCGTCGATCGGGGCGGTGGCGCT
>JBFLKR010000177.1:0-14306 GCA_040883295.1 Acidimicrobiia bacterium | reverse complement strand
TCCTCCCAGTCAGGCCGGGCGGGCCATCGAGAGCGCCTGCTCCGTGGACAGGTCCATGTCGTGGGTGGCCTTGGCGTGCTCCTGGGCCTTGCCCACCACGTCGTCGTCGTTCTCACCGTTGATCACGGCCCCACACGGGCACTCGATCACCTTCGCCGACATTCCCTACCTCCTCGTCGGTTCTCTGGCCGTAACGTAGACGCGGCTGGTTGGGGCAATCTTGGCGAGAGATTGGTGTGCTCGAGTGGCGCGCATCTACCTCACGGGACGAGTGACGATCGAGACCGACGACGGTCTGGTCGAGCCGTCGGCGTTCCCCGGCCGGCAGGGGCGCTTGGCGTTCGTCCGACTTGCCGCCGAGCCTCGCCGCATCGAGCGGGAGATGCTCGCCGACATCCTCTGGCCGGATGCCCTCCCCGACGCCTGGGACGGAGCCCTCTCGGCGATCGTCTCCAAGCTTCGCCGCACGCTGGCCCGGGCCGACCTCGGTGCTGCGCTCGAGGCTGCCGATGGGTGCTACGAGCTGCGGCTCCCGCCCGGCAGCTGGATCGACCTTCGGGAGGCGGTCAACGCGATCGATCGGGCCGAGGGCGACCTCCGCCGGGGCGACACCGCCTCGGCGTGGTCGAACGCCACGGTCGCGTCGGCGATCTTCCGTCGTCGGTTCCTGCCGGGCGAAGCCGGACCGTGGGTCGAGGGGATGCGGCGTCGGCTGCTCGACTATGAGCTGCGCACCCATGACGTGCTTGCCGCCGTCTGGATCGCCCGTGGCGACCCGACCACGGCGATGGAGTCGGCCCGCCGAGCCGTCGATCTCGCTCCGTTCCGGGAGACGACCCACGCCCGGCTGATGGAGGTCCAGCTCGCCGCCGGCAACCGGGCCGAGGCGATCCGGACCTATGAGGCGCTGCGGGCGCTGCTCGCGGACACGATGGGCATCGAACCGGGGGAACGGGTCCAGGCGCTCTACGAGCGGGCCATCGCCTGAAACGACGTCGGGAACCCTGGGCTGGGGACGGCGCAGGGCGCCGCCCCCAGCCCACGCTTCTACCTTCCAACCCCCTCTGCAACCCTGGGTTGTGGGCGGGGTTGGCGAGGGAAAGCGTGGGCTCCAAGGGGTGCGCAGCGCCACCTGCGGCCCACGCTTCGACGACCCCCTTCCACCCGTCGCAGCCATGGGATACGTTCGTCCCATGGAGCCCACGTACACGCCGGACGCCATGGCCCTTCTCGATGCCCTCCCCACCTACGACAAGGAGCGGTTCGCCGCCGAGAAGGCCGATTACCAGCGGCTCATCGCCGAACCGACGAAGGCGATCGTCGACGCTCTTGGTCCTCGCCTGGCCGAGTCGATCTCTCCGGGTCTCACGTGGGAGGCCAAGACCAATGGGTCGATCGCGCCGGTGAACAACGATCTCCGCTTCAACCCCGACGCCAGCCCCTACCGGGACACGATCCTTCTCCGGTTCTGGGAGGGCGACGACAAGCGCCACGCCCCCACGCTGTTCGTTCGCATCACCCCCACGGATCTCGGCTTCGCCTCGGGCTGCGCCCCCGCCAGCGTCGATCGGTGGCGGGCGGTGGTCGACTCCGACGAAGGCGCCGCCATCGCCCGCGCCATCGAGACCCTCGTCACGGCGACCGGTGCCGAGGTGGTGGGGGAGGGCTACAAGCGGGTCCCCAAGCCCCATCCGGTCGATCATCCCCGGGCCGACCTGCTCCGACACAAGTGGCTCCAGGTTCGGTGGCCCACCGACGACCCACCCACCATCGCCGATCTGGCCGACCGCTGCGCCGACGAGCTGCAACGAGCCGGCGACCTCCACCGCCGGTTGGTGGCGGCGTTCGGTTGATCTGGAGAGCGGAGACGCTTGGATACTGAAAGCATGTCGAACGTGCTCATCCGGGACCTCCCGCCCGCCGTCCACGGGCGACTCAAGGAACAGGCGGCGTCCGCGGGGCTGTCACTGCAGGCCCACCTCGTCCGGGTGCTCGCGAGGCAGGCAGAGGAGATGACCCCCCAGGAGTGGGTCGCCTTCGTCGAACGCCGGCTGGGCGAGCTCGGCGTCGAGCCGATGACGCCGATGTCGGCAGTCGAAGCCCTCGACGAGGCCCGGGCCGAGCTCGACGCTCGGTGGGAGCGACTGGACCGGGAGCGAGCCGAGGGGTGACGGTCGTCGACGCATCCGTCGTCGTGCAGGCAGCGTCGGACGTCGGGACCGCAGGACACTTGGCCCGCTCACTGGTGGCGGCGGGGTCGGCCCCCGACGTGGTGTTCGTCGAGTCGTATTCGGCCTTGCGGCGTCGCCACCTTCGGGGCGAGCTCTCCGAGGAAGCCTTCTGGTTCGGCCTCCGGTTCCTCGACGCCGTGCCGCTCCGGATCCGCGACTCGAGGGGATTGCTCCCGCGCATGGCGGAACTCGTCCCCTCGGTGTCGGCCTTCGATGCCGCCTATGTCGCCCTGGCCGAGGTGCTCGACGTGCCGCTCGTCACGACCGACGCCCGGCTCGCCCGGGCCCACGGTCTCCGCTGCGAGGTACGGCTGCTGACCTAGGCGGGCGCCCGAGAGATCGTCCGGAACCCGAGGTGGCTCATGCCGGTGTCGATCATCTGCGGCTGGCGGGCGGCCGGCCGGTACCGGAAGCAGTACTGGATCGTGCAGAGGTGCGAGCCGCCCTTCACGACCTTGCGGGGGATCGGGGTGGTCGGCTGGTTCGGGTCGAGGCTGGCGTCCTCGGTCCCGCCTCGGGGGTTCTCGGGCACGCAGCACGAGGCGGTGCCACCGCTGCCCGAGTACCAGTCGGCGGTCCATTCCCAGACGTTCCCGGCCATGTCGAACAGCCCGAACCCGTTCGGGGGGTACGAGCCCACCGGGGCCGTGCGGGTCCACCCGTCGAGCTCGGTGTTCTCGAAGGGGAACCGGCCCTGCCAGGTGTTGGCGACCGGGTCGGTCTCCTGGGGGTCGTCGTCGCCCCAGACGAACTCGGCGCCGTCGAGACCGCCTCGGGCGGCGTACTCCCACTCGGCCTCAGTCGGGAGCTCCCGGCCCGCCCAGGCGCAGAACGCCTCGACGTCGCGCCCCGCCACCTGCACCACCGGGTGGTCGTCCAGCCCGTCGACCGACGAGCCCGGCCCGAGCGGGTGGCGCCAGTCGGCCCCCGGCGTCCAGCGCCACCAGTTGGCGTAGTGGCGGAGGTCGACGGGGCCCGGCGTCATCGTGAACACCATCGACCCCGGGACGAGGTTCTCGGCCGGCGCGCCCGGGTACAGCGACGGATCCGGCGCCTCCTCGGCAACCGTCACGTAACCGGTTGCCTCCACGAACTCGGCGAACCGGGCGTTCGTGACCGCATGCCGATCGATCCAGAACCCGTCCACCCGCACCCGACGAGCCGGGGCCTCCTCGCGATAGTGGCGGTCCGACCCCATGGTGAACTCCCCACCGGGGAGCCACACAGCGGTGTCGTCAGTGGCTGCCGGTCGCACCGGCCTCGATCTTTGCCATCACCGTGCTGAGATTGAACGCCGCCGGCTTCTGGCGCGGCGGGTACGCCACGAGCGTCTCGGCCATCTGCGCCACGAACGCCTGGGCGGGGACGAGCAGGTACGCACGGTCGAGGAGCCAGTCGTAGTACGTGTTCGACGTCGTGTCGGCCCGCTCGAACGGGTCGGTGCGCAGGTTGAAGATCTTCGGGACCCGGAGTTCAACGAACGGCTCGGCCCAGACCTGCAGGGTGCCCTGGACGCGCTGCTCGTAGAACACCACCTTCCAGTTGTCGTAGCGCAGGGCGGTGAGCAGTCCGTCGTCGTTGACGTAGAAGAAGTAGGGCCGGGGGCTCTCGTCGGTCGCCCCGGTCAGGTAGTCGAGCTGGTCGAACCCGTCGAGATGTACCCGGTAGGTGGCCCCGGCCAGCTCGGTGCCGTCCTTCAGTCGGTCGGCTACGTCGCTGTCGCCGGCGGCGGCGAGCAGGGTCACGAACCAATCGACGTGACTCATGACGTCGTTGAGCACGGTGCCGGCCGGGATGCGGCCGGGCCACCGGACCACGCACGGCACCCGGTAGGCGCCCTCCCAGTTGGAGTTCTTCTCGTTCCGGAACGGGGTCATCCCGGCATCGGGCCACGTGTTCATGTGGACGCCGTTGTCGGTGGAGTACACGACGATCGTGTCGTCGGTCACGCCGAGCTCGTCGAGCAGGTCGAGCAACTCGCCGACGTGGCCGTCGTGGTCGATCATCGTGTCGTGGTAGTTCGACTGCCAGCGGCCCGCCTGGCCCTTGGACGATTCCTTCGTGTGGGTCCGGAAGTGCATGTGGGTGGAGTTGAACCACACGAAGAAGGGCTCGCCCGAGGCGACGGTGTCGCGGATGAACCGCTTGGCCTCGGCGAGGAACTCCTCGTCGACGGTCTCCATCCGTTTGCGGGTCAGGGGGCCGGTGTCCTCGATGCGCTGGGTGCCGTCGCCGTTCGCCCACGAGTGGATGACGCCACGGGGCCCGAACCGCTCGGCGAAGTTGGGGAAGTCGGCCGGGTCGGGGTAGTCCTCGTGCTCGGGCTCCTCCTCGGCGTTGAGGTGGTAGAGGTTGCCGAAGAACTCGTCGAACCCGTGCATCGTCGGCAGGAACTCGTCGCGGTCGCCGAGGTGGTTCTTGCCGAACTGGCCGGTGGTGTAGCCCTGCTCCTTGAGGGCGGTTGCGATGGTCGGGTCCTCGGCCTGGAGGCCCAACTCGGCGCCGGGGAGGCCCACCTTCGTGAGACCGGTGCGGATCGGGTTCTGGCCGGTGATGAACGCCGATCGCCCCGCCGTGCAGGATTGCTCGCCGTAGTAGTCGGTGAGGCGGGCGCCCTCGTCGGCGATCCGGTCGATGTTCGGGGTGCGATACCCCATCAAGCCGTCGGAGTAGCACGACAGGTTCGTGATCCCGATGTCGTCACCCCAGATGACGAGGATGTTCGGCTTCCCGTCGGGCATGGGCCCTCCCTCTCCGTTCGGTCGGAGGACGATACCGTCGTCGGGGGCCGCTAGGCGCTCGACGTGTTGCTCGACGGGAGGCGGGGGATGAGCCAGGCCAGGAAGGCGTCCTGGCTGCGGGACTGGGTGATGAACCGACCCGGCCCGGTCAGGTGGGTGACGAGCCCTTCCCCGCCGAACATGGTCGTCTTGAGCGAGCCGCCGGCCTTCACGACCTGGTAGCCGATCGAGGCGTCGAACGCCACGAGGTGCCCGCTGTCGACCACGAACTCCTCACCGGGCCCGAGCTCGTACTGGTCCATGGCCCCGTACGACGCGAGCACCAGCGGGCCGGAGCCTTGTACCCGCAGCATGATCAAGCCCTCCGAGGAGAAGAACGTCTTCGACCCGCCCCACTTCGTGTCGATCTCGAGGCTCGGGTCGGCGGCGATGAAGCCTCCCGACTGGACGAGCATTTCCCGCCCGCCGGGGTCGATGATCGTCATGTCGCCGGGGAGCGAAGGGGCGAAACGCACCGTGCCGGGCCCGCTGGTGGCCTTGAAGGTGTTGAGGAAGAACGACTCCCCGCCGAGCATCGACCGGCCGAGGCTCGAGAGGAACCCGCCCCGGGCCTTGGTCTCGATCTCGATCGACGGGTCCATGGTCACCATGGCCCCGGCCTCGGCGACGACCGACTCGCCGGCTGCCAACTCGACCTTGGTCAAGGCGTACGACGGTTGGTGGCTGATCTCGAACTGCACGGGTCCTCCGGGAGTGGCTTGCCCGGGACGCTACCTCTGTCCGGTGGTCCTACCGCAGGCCCTCGCAGCCGGCCCGTACGTCGTCGAGCAGGCCCGCCAGCACCGCCTCGTCGTCGGGATTCGCCACCGGGATCGAGAACTCGATCCGGTCGACCCGGGGCCCGTACCGTTCGACGAGCTTGGCGGCGATCTCGTCGTGGGTGCCGATGGTGGCGACCGTGTGGAGCATCTCGTCGGTGACCAGGTGGGGGAGGTCCTCCCACCGTTGCTCGCGGGCGAATGACGACGCCTGGCGGGCGACGTCCTCCCAACCGTGCACCCGGAACGTCCGCCGGTACGACGGCGTCGAGAGGTAGAAGGCGACCCTCGCTCGCACCGTCCGGATCACTCGTTCGAGGGCCTCGTCGTCGGGAGCGGTGCCGATGAGCGGCTTCATGCACACCTCCACCGCCCGGGGGTCCCGACCGGCCCGGGCTGCGCCCTTCGCCACCGCGGGCACGACCTCGGTGTCGATGAACTTCGGGGTGCACACCGGGTGGAGGCGGATGCCGTCGGCGACTTCGCCGGCGACGGCGCACATGTAGGGCCCGATGGCGGCCACGTGGACCGGGATGTCGGGGTGCTCGATGGGGCCCGGGTCGAAGAGGGGGACCATGAGGTCGAGCTTGTAGTGGGTGGAGTCGAAGTCGAGCTTGGTCCCGTGCTGCCAGGCGTCCCACACCGCCCGCATGGCGTTGACGTAGTCGCGCATGCGGGGGGCGGGCGCCGTCCACTCCATCCCGAAGCGGCGCTCGACGTGGGCGCGGACCTGGGAACCAAGACCAAGGACGAAGCGGCCGCCCGACAGCTTCTGCAGTGACCACGCCGAGAGGGCCGTGACGGTGGGGGACCGGGGGAAGGCCATCGCCACCGACGTGCCCAGCTGGATGCGAGACGTGGTGGTGGCGCCGAGGGCCAGCAGCTGGAACGGGTCGTCCTTGGTCTCCTCCACGAGGACGGCGTCGAGGCCGACCCGCTCGGCGAGGGACGCGCCTTCGGCGAAGTCGCCGATGTGCAGCGGGGTGTCGGGCTCGCGGAGCCCGGGGTCGAGCTTCCCGAGGGGGAGGAGCGATTCGACGAGCATCCGCCGACGCTACCGAGCGAGGCGTGGGCTGTAGGGGGTGCTGGGCGCCCTCTGGGGCCCACCCTTCAGCACCCGACCCCCGCCCACAACCCAGGGTTGCAGAGGGGGTTGGGTGGCGGAGGCGTGGGCTGGGGGTGGTGTCCTACACCCTCCCCGGCCCACGCCTCAGCCGGTCGGCTCGGACGCCAGCCGGATCGGCTTCATGAGCTCGGGGTGGCGACCGATCCGTCCCTGGTAGACCTCCCGGAGCCGGTCCATGTCGGCCTGGACGTTGGACGTCAGCTCCATGAGCGGGGCGAAGCCGATTCGACGGGTCGGGTAGTCGATCCAGGCCGGCAGCAGTGGCACCTCGGCCTGGCGGGCGATGCGGTGGAACCCGGACTTCCAGTGCTCGGCGCGGCTGCGGGTGCCCTCGGGGGCGAGGACGAGCACCATCTCCGATGCCCGGCGGAACGCCTCGACGGTGCGGTCGACGAGTCCGTGCCCGCCGGTGCGATCGACGGGGATCGCCCCGATCCGGCGCAGGAACGACCCGACCGGGCCGACGAACGCCGAGTCCTTGATGAGCACGTTGGCCCGGAGGTCGAAGTGGGCCATCGCGGCGACGAATCCGAAGAAGTCCCAGTTCGAGGTGTGGGGAGCGCCGATGGCGAGGAACTTGGGCGCCTCGGGGCGGGTGCCCTCGAACGTCCACCCGCGGGCGGTGTAGAGGCGGTGGGTGAGGGCGTACATGACCACATGGTCGCAGGTTGGGGGACAAACGGGGCCGGACGTTCCCGGCCGATCTCGTGCAAACCCCTGGCTCCGACCGGTACCCAACCGGCCACCCGGCGCAGGTCAGACGGCCAGCGCCCAGCCGACCCACACGAGGCCCATGGCCACGGCGGCGCCGAACTGGATGCCCGAGGCGAGGAACAGGGACCTGATCGTCGTCTTCGTCGATGCCCAGGCAGTGGTCCGGTCGCGGAGGAACGAGGCGACATAGACGCCGAGGACGAAGCCCACCGCCGCCCCCACGATCGGGACCACGAAGAAGCCGACCACCGCGAAGGCCAGCGCCAGGAGCTGGCCCCGCAGGCCGATACCGGTGCCGGCCGCCGACTTCTGGGGCACCCGGACCCCTAGGTAGAGCCCGGTCAGGCCGAGGCCAGTGATGAGCCCGAAGGCGATCCACCCGACGACACCGAATCCCTCGATGATGCCCCACAGCAGGGTCGCCGCCCAGACGAGGACGATCCCGGGGAGGATCGGCAGCAGCGTCCCGGCGATGCCGACGACGATGGCCAGCGCGATGACGAGGGTCTCCACGGGGCGATTCTGCCCGGTGGTGGCGAACCCAGGGTTCTTGACCGCGGGGACTGGCCTCTCTCTGGGCTGGAGCGCGTCGATCCGACGTTCTCCAGCCCACGGTTCGTCCGATGGGCGCGGTCTCGAACCCTGGGTTCCGGACCGTGCCGGGCGGCTAGAACAACACCTTCTGGCCGAGTGGTACCTCGCCGCCGCGGCCCGACGCCGCCCAGCAGAAGTCGACGGCGTCGAGCTCGAACGACTCGCCCGACCCGGTGCCGTACTTCCCCCCGGCCAGGCCGGTCAGCACCAACTCGAACGGCCGCCCGTGCAGCCGGGCCCACTCGGCCACCACGTCGGCGACGATCCGGCCGTCGTGGTTGGCGGTCAGCTCGACCTCCCGGCCGGTCGCACGGGAGATGTCGACCCGGTGGAGCCACTGGTCGCGGGTGTAGATGACGTCCATCAGGTGCCCGAGGCTGAGCCGGCCGGCCACGGGGTCCGGGACCGAGATCCGCCGCATGAGGCCCGGGGTCCGGTACCGGCCCGTCACGGCCCGGGGCGCGACCTCCCGGAGGCGCTCGACCAGTTGCTCGGTCGACAGGTGCTCGCGGTCGGCCACCTGCACCGCATTGATGCCGTCGATCTGGTCCCGACCCATCCGCTTGGCGAGGCGGGTGCCCCGCGCCAGCTGGCGGACGTTCTCGACCATCGAGGCGTTCCCCTCGGCCGCGCCCACCAGGTGGGCGACCATGAGGCGAACGTCCCAGTCGTCGCACACGGTCTGGGTCTGCCACTCGGCGGGGGACAGGTCCTCGAACAGGGCGAGCAGGCGTCGGTACTCCTCGGTGGCCAGCACCACCATCTCGTCGCGGTCGATGGGTGGGATGTCGGTCGGATCGGTCACGGGTGCTCCTTGGTCACGTGGGCCAGGTACATGTCGACGGCGTCGTCGACGAGGCGGGTCCAGCGGTCGCCGCCGGGGTCGTTGGCGAGTTGCTGGTGGGCGAGACCGCTCGTGACGGCGGTCCACAGATCGAGGTGTTCGGGCTGTCCGAGGCCGACCGCCTCGAACACGGCACGGTTGCGCTCCAGCGCTTCCACGGCAGGGGCATAGGCCTCCGGCGACGGCTCCCAGCCCGGGATCGGTCGCCCGAAGAGCAGCTGGAACCGGGCATCGTCCTCGGTGCAGAAGGCGAGGAAGCCCCGGGCGCCCTCGACGAGCAGCGCCCGCAGGTCGCCGGTGGGCTCGAGGTCACCCATGAAGTCGAGGAGCTGGCGGTTGCCCTGTTCGAACATGGCGTCGTAGATGGCGTCCTTGCCGTCGAAGTGGGCGTACAGCGACGGCGCCTGCATTCCGACCTCCCTGGCGAGGTCTCGCAGGCTGAACCCGGCGATCCCGTGCTCGCGGGCCAGACGCCATGCCGCCTCGAGGATCTCGGCGCGGGTGGCGGCCCGGCGGGCGGCGATGCGGGGGGAGGTGGTCATCGGTGCTGACGTCCGAACGGCATACGAGAAACCTAACAGCGTTAGGCACGGGCCGTCAACCCCTGCCTCGAGATCGCTCTACGCTCGGCGCCATGAGCGACTGGAACCAGCAGGTCATCGAGGAGTTCCGGGCCAACGACGGGGTGGTCGGTGGCACCTTCGAGGGCAAGCCCCTGCTGCTGCTCCATCACCAGGGCGCCAAGAGCGGCACGTGGCGGGTGAGCCCGCTGGCCTGCTATCCGGTCGACGACCGGCGCTGGGCGGTGTTCGCCTCCCGGGGCGGATCGCCCACCAACCCCGACTGGTACCACAACCTCAAGGCCCATCCCGAGGTCCGCATCGAGGTCGGCAGCGAGACCGTCGACGTCACTGCCACGGAGGTCACCGGCGAGGAGCGGCAGCGGATCTTCGATGCCCACGCCGCCACCTGGCCGATCTTCGCCGAGTACGACGCGAAGACCGAGCGGGAGATCCCGGTCATCGTCCTCGAGCCCCGCTGACGCCCTCGACCCTGGGTTGTCAGCGGCGGCTCCCGACGCCCACAACCCTGGGTTGGCGCATGGGCGACGCCCACAACCCAGGGTTGGCATCGGCCGGGGGACCCTTGCGGTGGGGGGTGTGGTCGGAGGACAATGGGATCTGACGGGGCGAGCCCCCACCTCGGCGGCTGCTCCGTCGGAAGGAGGTGGTCAGCGTGTTGGCAACACCGGACCTGGGGTACCACCCCACGCCCACGGAGCCCCGCACGACCCCCGGGTGGGTCAACTGGCTCGCCGGGATCCTGTTGCTCGTCGGCCTCGCCGCCATCGTCCTCGGCCCGCTGAGCTCGTGGATGGCGACCCGCAACGTGGTCGACCACGAGATCCTGATGACCGGCGACGACTGGATCGTCTACGAGGTCGACCCCGAGACCGGCGCGATGGAGCTCGTCTTCGTCGGCTCCGAGACCGAGGTCGGTGAGTACGTCGCCGCGGTCGAGGCGGAGGTGGCGGCCGAGCAGGGCATCGGTCTGTCCAGCGGCCTCGAGATCGGCCTCGCCTGCCTGGCGGCGGCCTTCCTCGTCTTCGCCTCGGGGCGGATGCTGTCCGGCGGCTGGCGGTTGGTCTAGACGCCGAGGGCTGGGAGGAGGAACGCCGCCACGAACCGGCGCTCCTCCTCGGCGTCGCGCTCGCGGGGGGCGTCGAAGGTCAGCAGTGAGAGGATGACCCGCAGCACCAACTCGGCCGCCGTGTCGCGGTCGACGGCCAACTCCCCGTCGAACGCCTGCGTGATCCCGGTGACCGCCTCGCCATAGAGCCCCAGCAGCGGCGCCGACGCCTCGTGCATGGGTCGACCCCGGTCCCGTCGATCGGAGGAGAACAGCAGACCGAGCGAGTGGTCGGTGCGGGCGGCCGCCACCGTCGTCGTCACCAACTCGACGAGCGCCGACGCCAGGTCGGGCATGGCCAGGTAGTGGTCCCGATGGCGGTCGAGGTGGCGCCGCGTCACCCAGAGCAGCGCCTCCAGCACCAGCTCCTCCCGGCCCGAGAAGAGTCGGTACACCGTGGCGCGGGACACATCCGCCTCGAGGGCGATGTCCTCCATCGAGGTGCCGGCCGGTCCCGACCGCTGGAAGCAGCGGTGGGCGGCCCGGACGACCTGCTCGCGGCTCGTGAGGGTGCTGGTCGGCATCGGCGAAACCGGTTGACACAATATCGGAATTTTGTCTAGCTTGCCACGTGATGGCCCTCACCCGCCGCGACGTCGCCGACGACGTCGTCACGCTCACGATCGACCGACCCGAGAAGCGCAACGCGCTCTCGAAGGAGACGCTCGACGAACTGGCCGCCCACCTCGACGAGCTGGCGGCCGAGCCCATCCACAAGGCGCTCGTCGTCACCGGTGAGGGCGAGACCCACTTCGCCTCCGGTGGCGACCTCGTCGAGCTGTCGGCGCTGCGCACCGAGGCCGAGGCCGAGGCGATGGCCCGCCGGGTGCGGGGGGTCCTCGACCGCATCCGCGCCCACCCGGTCCCCACCGTCGCCGCCCTCAACGGCGACGCCCTCGGCGGCGGCGCCGAGCTGGCGCTGGCATTCGACTTCCGGGTCGCCGCCAGCCACGCCCGCATCGGCTACATCCAGGGCCGCCAGGCCATCACGTCGGCCTGGGGTGGCGGGCCCGACCTCATCGACCGGGTCGGCCCGTCCACCGCGCTGCGGCTCATGACCACCACCGAGCTGCTCGACGCCCACGCCGCCGAGCGCCTGGGTCTCGTCGACCACGTCGCCCACACCGGCCACTCGGTCACCGAGGCCACCGCCGAGTGGCTCGCCCCGATGCTCGAGCGACAGGTGCAGGTGCTGCGCACCTACAAGGCCCTCACCGCCGCCGCTCGGGCCGGCGCCCACCGCGACGAGCTCGAGTCGATCGAGCTCGCCCACTTCACCACCAACTGGGTGCACCCCGACCACTGGGACGCCCTCGACGCCTTCCTGCACCGCAAGCGATGACCGACGTCGTCACCAACCGCTCCGGGCTCGAGATCCCGATCGTCGCCGGCGACGGCGAGCAACCCGGCGAGTTCCCCTTCACCCGCGGCATTTTCCCGACCGGCTACCGCGGCCGGCTCTGGACGATGCGCCAGTACTCGGGCTTCGGCACCGCCGAGGAGACCAACGAGCGCTACCGGTTCCTCCTCGACCGGGGCCAGACCGGTCTCAGCGTCGCCCTCGACCTCCCCACCCAGTGCGGGTACGACCCCGACCACGAGCTCGCTCGCTCGGAGATCGGCAAGGTGGGCGTGTCGCTCTTCAGCGTCCGGGAGATGGAGCGGGTCTTCGCCGACATCGACCTCGGGGCCATCTCGACGTCGTTCACCATCAACGGCACCGCCGCCATGGTCTACGCCATGTACGTCGCCGCCGCCGACCGCATGGGCGTGCCCCGGGAGCGCCTGCGGGGCACGATCCAGAACGACCCCCTCAAGGAGTACGCCGCCCGCGGCACCTGGATCTGGCCGGTGCGGCCGTCGATGCGCCTCGTCGCCGACTCGATCCTCTTCTCCAACGACCAGACCCCGAGGTTCAACCCGATCTCGATCGCCGGGGCCCACATGCGCGATGCCGGGGCCACCGCCGCCGAGGAGATGGCGTTCACGCTCGCCAACGGCCGGGCGTACGTCGAGGAGTTGGTGCGTCGGGGCGGCGATGTCGACCACTTCGGCCGTCGCCTGTCGTTCTTCTTCTACGTCCACATGGACCTCTTCGAGGAGGTGGCCAAGTTCCGGGCGGGTCGGCGGCTCTGGGCGAAGATCATGCGCGACGAGATGGGCGCCACCGACCCCAAGGCGATGCAGTTCCGCTTCGGCGTGGTGTGCGGCGGGTCGTCGCTCACCGCCGAGCAGCCGATCAACAACGTCGTGCGGGTGACGATCGAGAACCTCGCCGCCGTGCTCGGCGGGGCCCAGTCGATCTTCACCGCCGCCTACGACGAGGCGTTCCAGATCCCCACCGAGGCCGCCGCCGAGTTGGCGTTGCGCACCCAGCAGGTGGTGGCGCTCGAGTCGGGGGTGGCCGGGTCGGTCGACCCCCTCGGGGGGTCCCACCTCGTCGAGGACCTGACCGACCGGATGGAGGCGCAGATCCGGGGGATCATCGACGAGCTCGACGCCCAGGGCGGCATCGTGTCGGCGATCGAGACCGGGGCGCTGCAGGCCCGCATCGCCCATCGGGCCCTCGAGCTGAAGCGGTCGCTCGACGACGGGTCGTTCCCGCGGGTGGGCGTCAACGTGCACACCGTCGACGAGGACCCCGGCGTGGGGGAGACGTTCAGGCTCGACCCCGAGCTGTCGGCCCGGGTCCTCGAGAAGCTCGAGCGGCTTCGGACCGAACGCGACGAGGCCGCCGTCCGGCGCAGCCTCGACGCCCTCCGGGCCGCCGCCGAGGTCGACTCGGAGAACCTCATGCCCCACCTCGTCGACTGCGCCCATGCCGAGGCGACCGTGGGGGAGATGGCCGACGCCCTCCGCGACGTGTGGGGCGAGTTCATCGAGCCGGTGCGCTTCTGATGGAACACCCCCTCCGCGGCATCCGGGTCCTCGTGGCCAAGCCCGGCCTCGACGGCCACGACGCCGGTGCCAAGGTGGTCGCCCTCGCCCTGCGTGACGCCGGCGCCGAGGTCATCTACACCGGCCTGCGCAAGACCCCGGCCCAGATCACCAAGGTGGCGATCGACGAGGACGTCGACGTCGTCGGCCTCTCGATCCTTTCGGGTTCCCACGTCGAACTCACGAAGGCGGTGGTCGACGCCATGGCCGAGGGCGGATCGGGCGACGTGCCGGTGGTGGTCGGCGGCACCATCCCCCCCGACGACGTGCCCGCCGTGCTCGACGCCGGGGCCCGGGCCGTGTTCACCGTCGTCGACCACCTCGACGAGGTCGTGGCCGGCGTCGCCGAAGTCGTCCGGGGGGTGCGCTCGTGAGCCTCGACGGCAAGGTCGCCCTCGTCACCGGCGCCGCCCGCGGCATGGGCCGCGCCTTCGCCGAGCGGCTCGCCGCCGACGGGGCGGCGGTGGTTGCCGCCGACCTGAACCCCTGCGACGAGACGGTCGCCGCCATCGAGGACGCCGGTGGCCGAGCCATCGCGGTGACCGTGGACATCGCCGACGCCGACTCCTGTCGGGCCGCCGTCGCCGAGGCGGTCGACGCCTTCGGCGGCGT